>NZ_MCGS01000034.1:0-142143 GCF_002607755.1 Serratia sp. BW106 | reverse complement strand
CACTGCCAGGCATCAAATAAACGTTATCGGTTTGACACCCGGTAATGAGCAGGATCGCCATGAGCGGTTTTGCCACATCGAAAGATGTAACGTGAAAGAACCGGTGGAGCGGTAGTTCAGTTGGTTAGAATACCTGCCTGTCACGCAGGGGGTCGCGGGTTCGAGCCCCGTCCGTTCCGCCACTAATTTGATAAGCCCTGAGTCTCTGACTCAGGGCTTTTTCATATGAAAAATTCAGAGAAATAGTCTATTGCAGCGTGATTTATGCGGTGAAAATCTATTTTGATAAATAATTATCTGAATTGAATGCCAATATAAAGAATAATATACCCGGCAGTAGGATCCCCACCGGGTAATCTACATTCTCGTCGTTATTTAATATTCTGACGGGCGAGTTCCAACTGAATATCCTTATCCAGATTGGCCACCCAGCGATTATAGTTTGGGTGAATCTTTCCGTCTTTGGCATCCATATTACCGCTGCCAATATAGTTAATTTGATAACTATTCGTATTGTAAGTGATGCGGATGTCGGCACTGTGACCACGCAGCAAAATTTTGCCATCGATCACGCCGTCAGCGCTCGGGTTCATAATCCAGCCACGGTTCAAGCCTGCAGAGAGAATGGCCTGACGCACCTGTGCGTCACTGTGGCTACCAGTAACCTGTTGACTGACGTTTCTTACCGGGGCTGTGCCTGCGCAACCACTGACCAAAACCGCAGCGAATACGCCAGTTAAAATGAATTTTAATGGTTTCATACTCTTTTCCATGAGTGATGGTGAATAAGAAATGTATTAGCCACACACCGGGTGTAGTGTATGACTCTCCCCGATTAAGATACTCCGATGAAGCATTTTCGACAAATATTGCTGGTTTTCATTACGATAATTCCTTTTTCTCTCAAGTCTCATCAGGTTATGTCGATAAGTAAACCTAATCGTTTAATCGAATATTCCGTGTAAAAATAGGAATTTTGGGAATGCATTCTGAGGTTAGATATAATAAATTTACCCACGGAATTTTTCTGACCGGTAATACCCTTTAATGGCGGGCGACATGAATATACTCAGTTGGTGGGCGATGGCTCCCGATCGTGGAACGCGTGATGCATGGCGCCAATGGGCTACAGATTACTCTCTTGCCGCTGAATATCAGGGCGTATTACCCGGCTGTTCTCATATCCCCATGATGTCGCTGCGTCGGATGAGTATCGGAACCCGTTTGGCGGTAGAAAGCGGACTGATCTTGTTGAATGACCACCAGGCGGATATGGCGATCTTTACCAGTCGTCATGGCGAACTGGAGCGGACGCACAAAATTCTTCAGCATCTGCATCAGGAACAACCCTTATCGCCAACGGATTTTGCCATGTCGGTGCACAACACGGCGGCAGGCTGGTTGACTATTACGGCGAAGAATACTTTGCCGACCACTTCATTGGCTGCCGGGGCAGACAGCTTTCAGCAGGGGATGATTGAGGCCCAGGCGCTCTTGGCCACGGGCAGTGCTGGGCGGGTATTGTTAATTGATTTCGACGGTATTGTGCCGGAGGTTTATCGCCCTTTCGCGCCGGAAAATTCGGTTCCCTATGCTGTCGCCCTGTTGCTCGAAAGCGGTGACAGTCTGCATTGCCAGGCAACAACTACCGAACAGGCTAACCGCCATGAGCCACAGGGGTTGGCGTTTTTACGGGGTTGGTTGAGTGCTGATGATGAATTCACGGTACCGGGCCTACGGCACGACTGGTCGTGGAAACGCTGATGGCTACGACGATCCCTGCGGAAAGTGCTCCCGAAAAATCCTCCTGGTTTAATCGCTGTTGGCGGGTGGTGGCGACGGGCTTTTGCTTTTCACTGTTTGGTTTGGGTGGCCTGTTACTGTCTGGCGTCTGGTTTAACCTGATGCGTCTGGTGGTCCGTGATCCAGATAGCCGCAGTCGATTGACGCAGAACTCAATCCGTCACAGTTTCCGTTTCTTCCTGGCCACGACGCGCTTTTTTGGCGTTCTGGATTACCATTTCGACAATGTAGAACGCTTTAGTGAGGATCGCGGTTGCCTGGTGATCGCCAATCATCCCAGCCTGCTGGACTATGTGTTGCTGGCATCTCGGATGCCGCGCTGTGACTGTATCGTCAAAGAGGCCTTGCTGAGTAATGTGTTTGTCAGCGGGGTGATCAAAGCGGCGGGGTACTTGGCCAATGCGCAGTCGGATATCCTATTGGAGCAGTGCCGACAACGCCTGGCCAGCGGAGGGACTATCCTGATCTTCCCGGAGGGCACTCGTACTACGCCGGGCAAGGCGCTGACATTGCAGCGGGGGGCCGCCAATATTGCGCTACGAGGGCAGTGTGACATCCGCGTGGTGCATATTCATTGCCAGCCCCCCATGCTGACGAAGCAGGGCAAATGGTATAATATCCCGGCGATAAAGCCGCAGTTCCATATCACCGTTCAGGATAAGATCGACGCCCGCGCATTTATTCATGCAAATGACGTTTCTCCCGCCCTTGCGGCAAGAAGATTAACCCAGCATTTAACTGACGCCTTACAGTCAGAACCTATAAATAATGAGAAATAGTGGAATGAATTTATTGAGCACCGAAATCAAGCAATTGATCATTGATACGCTCAATCTTGAAGGTATGACACCGGAGGAGATTGACGCTGAGGCACCGCTGTTTGGTGATGGACTGGGCCTGGATTCCATTGATGCATTGGAACTGGGTCTGGCATTAAAGAACCGCTATGGCGTGGTGCTGTCGGCTGAAAGCCAGGATATGCGCCAACATTTTTATTCCGTGGAAACGCTGACAAAGTTTGTTTCTGCACAGCGTAGCAAATAAGGGGTTTTCATGGATAAGCAAGAAATTTACCTGCAAATTCAGGCGCTGTTGGTCAAGCTGTTCGAGCTGGACGCGGATGACATTAAGCCGGAGTCCCGCTTATACGAAGAGCTTGAGCTGGACAGCATTGATGCGGTGGATCTGGTCGTGCACCTGCAGAAAACAACCGGTAAGAAGATCAAACCGGAAATGTTCAAGTCGGTGCGCACCGTGCAAGACGTGGTTGATGCCATCGATGAGCTGCTTAAGTCAGATAGTTAAGGCCGCAGTATAAAAGTGAACACTGCCCCCTGGCTGAATCCGATGTTGCGGCTGTTGCAGGTCGTGACCTGGCTGGTGCTGCTGCTTTATCCACTGGCGGTCTGGGTTGGCTTGACTCGCTGGGGAACCACTGTCCTGGCGCCGCTGTTGGTGACGGTGTTTACCTTACGCTTGCTGGTGCTGCGCGGTAAACTTCGTCAGCAAATGTGGTTAGGCAAAGCCCTGGCTATTGTCGGTATCTTGCTGGCGCTGGCCAGTTGGGCGCTGAAGCAGAGCCACTGGTTGCTGTATTACCCGGTATTGGTTAACGCATTACTGCTGTTGCTGTTTGCATACTCGCTGTTTGTGCCACCCACGGTGGTTGAGCGGTTGGCGCGTATAACCGAGCCGCAGCTGGATGCCGCTGGCGTGGCTTACACTCGCCGGGTGACTCAGGTTTGGTGTGGGTTCTTTATTGTTAACGGCGCGATAGCGCTGGCAACCTGCCTGTCCGGTGATATTGCACTCTGGACGCTGTATAACGGCGGCATCAGCTATCTGCTGATGGGGGCATTAATGGGTATTGAATGGACAGTCAGGAAAAGGATCAGGCGCGCCTGAGTTTGCCGATGAGCCAATGGCTCAGCCCGGAGCGTGATGATGGGCTGCTTATTGCCTGGCGTGGCGCTCAGGTGTTCTATCTCGGTCAGTTTCGCCGTGACGTTGCCGCATTGGCTACAAAGCTGGCAGGCAGGCAAGAGCGTCGTTGGGCGCTGTGTTTTGATGATAGCTATCGCTTTGCCGTTGCGTTGTTGGCATCCTTGTATGCCGCCAGGGTGCCGGTGATTTTTGGCCACCAGCGCGAAGCCATCCTCAAAGAGCAGCGGGCAGATTACGATGCGTTGCTGACCGATATACCTCTCGATCCCGGCGTGCCGGTGTTGTCGGTATCCGAGGGGGCCAATGCGGGTAGCGTACTGCCCGCCTGGCCTCAGGATCCTCGTTTTATTCTTTACACTTCCGGCTCTACCGGCCAGCCGCAGGCGGTGAATAAATCAGTTGCCTGTATGGACCATGAAAGCGAACTGCTGGCTGAAACCTGGCACGAGCCCTTGCAAGGTTGCTGCGTTATCGCGTCGGTGTCTCACCAGCATATGTATGGCCTGAGTTTTCGCCTGTTCCTGCCACTGGCTTTTGGCCTGCCGTTTGATGCGCAGTTAACGCAGTATCATGAACAGTTGATTGCCAGACACCAGGGCCGGCGTCTGGTTTTTGTCAGCAGCCCGGCGTGGCTTAAGCGTTTGGATAACCGCCTGGCGCTGACCGAATGCGTTAAGGTATTTTCCGCCGGTGGCCCGCTATCTGGCGCCGAAGCCAAACTGTCGCAGCAGATGCTGGGCGGATTGCCGTTGGAAATATACGGCACGACGGAAACCGGCTCGCTGGCCTGGCGCAAGCAAGTTCGAGAGGCCGCACTGTGGCAGCTATTTGATGGCGTGACGCTAACGGTTAATGCAGACAGCAGTGTCAAGGTCGTGTCGCCACTGATCCCTGATAGCGGCGAACTGGTGTTGAGCGATATTATTCAGCTCGCACCGGACGGCCGACAATTTCAATTAAACGGCCGCGCCGACCGTATTATCAAACTGGAAGAGAAACGACTGTCGCTAAGCGAAATTGAGCGTCGGCTGACTTCGCTACCGGAGATCGCCGATGCCGCGGTGTTAACGCAGCAGCAAACAGGACGCACGGTATTGGTAGCGGTGCTCGTGTTGTCACCCTATGGCGAAACCCGCCGACAAAGCTTGTCCGAAGGGGGGTTAACCCGCGAACTGCATCAGGCGCTGCGGGGCTGGCTGGAGCCGGTGGCCCTGCCGCGTCGCTGGCGTATTATCGATGCCATTCCGCTGAATCCGCAGGGCAAGCGCGCCTATGCTGAACTACAGGAGCTGTTTTTATGATGCAACCTGAGGTGCTGCAACAGCAGGTGAGTGACGCTACCCATGCCAGCCTGCAGCTGCGTTTATCTGCCGGGCTGTTTTGGTTTCGCGGCCATTTCCCGGAACATCCGATCCTGCCGGGGGTCACGCAGTTGAACTGGGTGATGCAATATGCCCGGCAATTGCTGGCTATCGAGGCCGGGTTCAAAGGGATCGAAGTGATCAAATTTCAACAACCCCTGTTGCCGGAGCAAACCGTACTGTTACAGCTTGAATGGCAGCCGGCGCGGCATAAACTGTTATTCAGCTACCGCGTGGGTGAAACGATCGCCAGCAGCGGTAAGATCTCATTATGTCAGTGAGCGCCCCCTTCACCCCCTGTCTCGTTATCCCTTGTTTCAATCACGGGCAGATGATGGCCGCGGTGCTGAGCTCGTTAGCCAGCTATGGCCTGCCATGCCTGATCGTGGACGATGGCAGCGATACCTATACCGCCGGGGAACTCCAGCGCCTGGCCGCGGAGCTACCCTGGGTCAGGTTGCTGCGACTGGAGAAAAACCAGGGGAAAGGGGCGGCGGTGATCGCCGGTCTGCAGTTGGCACAACGGCAGGGTTACAGCCATGCTTTACAGGTGGATGCCGACGGCCAGCATCAACTGAGTGATATCCCGGCCATGATCGACGAGGCGCGCGCTCATCCGGATTGTCTGATTTCCGGCCGACCCATTTACGACAGCTCGGTGCCAAAAGCTCGCCTGTATGGCCGCTATGTCACCCATGTCTGGGTATGGATAGAAACCCTGTCGCTGTCGTTGAAAGACAGCATGTGTGGTTTTCGCGTTTATCCGGTGGGACCGACGCTGGCGCTAACCACTCGCCATCCGCTCGGCAAGCGCATGGATTTCGATACCGAAGTGATGGTCCGGCTGTATTGGCAGGGAGTCCCCAGTCGTTTTTTACCGACGCGGGTCACCTATCCGGCCGACGGCGTTTCTCATTTTGACGCGCTGCGCGATAATCTGCGTATCTCCTGGATGCATACCCGTTTGTTCTTTGGCATGTTGCCGCGTATTCCTCGCCTGCTGCGACAACGCCAACGGTCGGCTAATTCACAACATTGGTCGGCGACCCAGGAGCGTCGTGGCCTGTGGGGCATCCGGCTGATGCTGCAGATCTACCGGCTGTTTGGCCGCCGGGTATTTCAATTATTGCTGTATCCGGTGATCGGTTATTTCTGGCTGACCGGGCGTCGCCAGCGCGAGGCATCGCGCGCTTACCTGCAGCGTCTGCGGCAGTTCGCCCAGAGTCGGCAGCAGCCGTTGCCTGCGTCGCTCAGCAGCTTCCATCACTTTATGCGTTTTGGCGAGGCGATGCTCGACAAGCTGGCGAGCTGGCGCGGGGAACTGAATGATATTCGGTTGGTGGATCGCGCTGGCTGTGAACGCCAGATAGCTTCCGGCAAAGGTACGCTGATCCTGGCTTCACACCTGGGGGATATCGAGTCCTGCCGTGCCCTGGGCGAGCTGGATTCCGGCGTAAAAGTGAATGCCCTGGTGTTTACCGAGCACGCCGAGCGCTTCAACCAGATGATGAAAGAAGTGAATCCGCGCGCCAATCTGAATTTGATCTCAGTGACGTCGCTGGGGCCGGAAACGGCCATGCGGCTGCAGGACAAGCTGGATGCCGGTGAATGGGTGGCGATCGTCGGCGATCGCACCTCTGCCGGTAAACATCAGCGAGGTGAGCAACCCCGCGTAGTATGGAGCCGTTTTCTCGGCCAACCAGCCCCTTTCCCGCAGGGACCCTTTGTCCTGGCTGCCGCACTGCGTTGCCCGGTATTTCTGATGTTCGGTCTCAAGCAGCAGGGGCGCCTGAACGTTTATTTCGAGCCGTTTGCCGATCCGCTGTTATTACCCCGTCAGCAGCGCCAGCAGGCGTTGCAAGACGCGGTGGATAGTTATGCCGCACGGCTGGAGCACTATTGCCTGCTGGCACCGCTCGACTGGTTTAATTTTTTCGATTTTTGGCAACTGGCGGCGCAGCCGTCAGCGCAACAGGGGCCTGAGACATGAAGCTAAAAGACGATCCGCGATTCTCCGTCAGTATTGAAATCGCTATTCCTTTCCATGATACCGATGCCATGGGCGTCGTGTGGCACGGCAACTACTTCCGTTATTTTGAGATCGCGCGTGAAGCGCTGCTCAAACAGTTCAGTTACGGTTATCGGCAGATGCAGGCTTCGGGCTATGTCTGGCCGATCGTGGATACGCGAGTGAAATACATCGCGCCGGTGCTGTTTGAACAGCGCATTATCGTTTGCGCCGAGCTGGAAGAATATGAAAACCGCCTGCGCATTGGCTACCGCATTCTGGATGCAGAGAGCGGCAAAACCACCACCCGCGGTCATACCATTCAGGTAGCGGTAGACGCTGACAGCAAAGAAATGTGTTTTGCCTCACCGCAGGTGCTGCTGGACAACATTGAGGGGGCGCAATGAAGTACGGGTTATGGGTTCTTATCACCTTTTTCAGCCTGAGCGTCCAGGCGGTCACATTGCCGGAATTGCAACAGCGCTTTAGCCAGCAGCCGGTGTTGCGCGCCGAGTTTGAACAGCAGCGCAGCATCAGCGGCATGACGAAACCTTTGAAATCCAGCGGTGAGCTGCTGATTTCCCAGCAAAAAGGGCTTTGGTGGGCGCAACAGAAACCCTTCCCGCTGACCCTGCTGCTGGATGATAAGCGCATGGTACAAACCCTGGCAGG
The DNA here is from genome assembly GCF_002607755.1 of Serratia sp. BW106. Taxonomy (NCBI): domain Bacteria; kingdom Pseudomonadati; phylum Pseudomonadota; class Gammaproteobacteria; order Enterobacterales; family Yersiniaceae; genus Serratia; species Serratia sp. BW106. The sequence goes on along the minus strand of NZ_MCGS01000034.1, from coordinate 134,355 downwards.
CCAGCCGCCGCAGGTGGTAACGGCGGACAACAATCCGCAAATGTTTCAGTTCAACCACCTGCTGACCGCGCTGTTTCACGCCGACAGCCAGGCGCTGGATCAAAACTTTGCTTTGCAGTTCAGCGATTTGGGAAAAAACCAATGGCGACTGGTGCTGACACCCAAAACCACTCCTCTCGACAAGTTGTTCAAGCGAATTACCCTCAACGGTGCGCAATTCCTGGAAACCATTGATATCGATGATATGCAAAGTGATGCCACCCATATCCGCTTCTTTAACCAGCGTACGGCACCACAGACGCTGACCGCCGAGGAGCAACAGCGTTTTGCGTCCTGAATTGCACCGGCGGTTGGCGTTTGGCTGGCTGGCGATTTGCCTGCTGTTGCTGGCGGCTTTGTGCTGGCTGTTGCCGCGCAGCCAGATCAACAGCAGCGTATTGGCGTTATTACCGAAGCAGCAACTGGTGGGCGTGCCGGATGAGCTGGCCGAAGGTTTCAGCCGCCGGCTCGACCGCCAACTGATGTGGCTGGTCAGCCCGCCGCCGGGAGCAGATAGCGCTGCGGTGAACTGGTGGTGGCAACAATTACGCCAGATGCCGGAACTGCAGCAGGTTGGCGGGCCAATGGATGCGCAACGTCAGCAGCAGTGGGGGCGTTTTTTCTACCAGCACCGTAATGTGCTGCTGGACGATGCCACCCGGCAACGCTTGTTGCAGGGGGCGGATGCGCAAAGCCAGTGGATCCTTGGGCAACTCTATTCTGCTTTCGCCGGGGTTAGCGGCAAGGAGCTGGCTAACGATCCGCTGATGCTGGTGCGAGCCTCGCAGCTGGCACAGCAACAAAACGGTGGCTTGCTGAGCCTGTCCAATGGCTGGCTGGTGGCGCGTGATGCACAGGGTCGCAGTTGGTATCTGCTGCACGCTGAATTAAGTGCCTCTTCTTATGACATCAGCAGTGCCCGGCGCACGGTGGATAAACTTACGGCATTGCAGCAACAACTGCAGCAGCGCTGGCCGGGCGCAGAGGTGCTGAACCGCGGTACGCTGTATTACAGCAATTACGCCAGCCAACAGGCCGAACGGGATATTTCCACTATTGGCCTGGCGTCGGTGGTGGGGGTGTTTGTATTGGTGCTGTTGATGTTCCGTTCACCGTTGCCGCTGTTGCTGTGCGGGCTATCGGTGGGGATAGGCGCCTTGGCGGGCACCGTCGCCACGCTGTTGGTCTTTGGCGAAATACATTTGATGACGCTGGTGTTGAGCATCAGCATCGTCGGCATTTCGGCCGATTACACGCTCTATTTCCTGACCGAACGTATGGTGCATGGTGAGCAATCGACACCGTTGGCCAGTTTACAAAAGCTGTTGCCGGCGCTGTCGATGGCTTTGCTGACTACGGTGGTGGCTTATCTGGCGCTGTTGATTGCGCCGTTCCCGGGTTTGCAGCAGTTGGCGGTGTTTGCCGCTGCCGGGCTCAGCGCCGCCTGTCTTACCGTGATTTGCTGGTATCCCCGGTTGTCGCGTCGGCTGCCGGTGCGGCCGGCTCCGGGTTTGCCGCTTATCCTGCGCTGGCTGCATGCCTGGCGACATCGTCCCTTACTGCGCTATGGGTTGCCCGCAGCGGTATTGTTGCTGGTGGTGGCCGGTTTCAGCCAGTTGAAGGTCGACGACGATATTGGCCAATTGCAGGCGTTACCCACGGCGTTACAGCAACAGGAACAACGCATTGCGGCATTGACGGGTCAGCATAACGATCAGAAATGGCTGGTGGTCTACGGCGAAAATGCCGAACAGTTGTTGCAACGCATCGAGTTGCTGCAGCCCAAGCTGGCGCAGGCAAAACGGCAGGGCGTGCTGGCGGATTATCGTCTGTTACCTCTGCCTTCACTCCAGCGCCAGCAGCAGAACGTCGCTCTGTTGCAGCGGGTAGCGCCGCAGGTGATGACGCAATTACAGCAGGCGGACCTGACCCTGAAAGCCCCTGACTTGACCGCTGAATGGGTGAAACCGGATCAGTGGCTGAGCAGCGTGGTCAGCGAGGGTTGGCGACTGCTGTGGCTGACGCTGCCCGATGGGCGCAGTGCAGCGCTGGTACCGGTCAACGGGGTGCAGAACAGCGCGGCGATGCAGGCATTGGCTGAACAGGTGCCGGGCACCGGTTGGATCGACCGTAAAACCGAATTCAGTGAACTCTTTGGCCAGTACCGGCTGTATCTTTCCTATCTGCTGATGCTGTCAGTGGCGGCGATCGCGCTGATTTATCTGTGGCGTTTTGGCCTGCGTCATGGCTTGCGTTGCATGGTGCCGACGCTGTTGTCGCTGGGCAGCGGTATTGCGGTATTGGCGTTGAGCGGCCATACGCTGAACCTGTTCTCGCTGCTGGCGTTGGTGCTGGTATTGGGGATCGGCATCAATTATACGCTGTTCTTTACCAATCCCCGGGGGACGCCGACCACCTCGATGTTCGCCATCTTTATGGCGGTATTCACCACCCAATTGACCTTTGGCATGCTGGTGCTGAGCCATACTCAGGCCATCAGCAGTTTTGGCATTGTATTGAGCAGCGGCATCGCCGTCGCCTTTCTGTTAGCGCCGCTGACGTTAGCAACAAAAAGAAAAAGAGGAAAAGCCTGATGCGTGGCTTACGAATGATGCTGTTAACGCTGGTCGCGGTGCTGGCCGGTTGTGCCGGTTCGCAGGATCCAACCCTGCCGCAGGCGTGGCTGAAACCCGGTACACGGGTGACATTACCCGCACCGACGCTGGCGCAGCCGTTCAGCCAGCAGCAACTGCTGACCGCCGAAGTGAAAGGGCAGCAGCATTCGATGCTGGTATTGCTCAATGCCGACGGCCAGCGCTTGCAATTGGTTGGCATGTCGCCGCTCGGTATCCGGCTGTTCAACCTGACCTACGATCGTCAGGGGATCCATACCGAACAGTTGATTAAAGTGGGCGAATTGCCGCCCGCCAGCCAGGTGTTGGCCGACATAATGCTGAGCTATTGGCCGTTGGCGGACTGGCAACCTTTGCTGCCTGCCGGGTGGCGGCTGGAAGATCAACCGCAGGTGCGGCGTCTGTATGACGATCGTGGGACGATCATCAGTGAAATCCGTTATCAGCAGGGGGACGGGCGGCGTGAACCGCAGTCTATCACCCAATCCGCTTTCCATTACCGCATCACCATTCAGAACCTGGGGAGCGAATAATGATCTACTTCTCCGCCGTAGGGATGGTGAATGCGTTGGGTAACAGTTTGCCGCAGATAGCGGAAAATCTGGCGCGTGGCGTGTCGCCCGGCATGCAGCAGCAGACGCAGTGGCTGCTCGGGGGCGCGCCATCCTGGTTCGGAAATGTACAGGGCGAACTGCCTGCCATTCCTGAGCCACTCAAAAAGCATAACTCTCGCAACAACCGCCTGCTGCTGGCAGCATTGGCGCAGATCGACACGCCAGTGCGCGAGGCTATCGCCCGCTACGGCGCGGATCGTGTTGCGGTGATTATGGGCACCAGTACCTCCGGTATCCACGAAGGTGAGCTGGCGCTGCAACAGTATCAGGCGGGGCAGTGGCCGCAGGGTTATGATTATCAGCAGCAGGAGTTGGGCGATCCGGGCCTGTTTCTCAGCGCGTTTCTTGCTACCCGTGGCCCGGCTTATACCCTGTCTACTGCCTGTTCCTCCAGTGCGCGTGCCATTATCAGCGGTAAACGCCTGATTGAGGCCGGGCTGGTGGACGCGGCGATTGTTGGCGGTGCCGACAGCTTGTGCCAAATGCCGATTAACGGTTTCCACAGCCTGGAGTCACTGTCAGCGGAACGCTGTACGCCGTTCGCCACTGGGCGTAGTGGCATTAATATCGGTGAGGCGGCAGCGTTGATGTTGTTAACGCGGGAACCGGCACCGGTCGCACTGTTGGGCGTCGGTGAATCTTCCGATGCCTGGCATATGTCGGCACCGCATCCTGCCGGTGAAGGAGCCGAACGGGCCATCAGCATGGCACTACGGCAGGCCGGTCTGAACGCCGGGCAAATTGGTTATATTAATCTGCACGGTACCGCTACACGGCTTAACGATCAGGTTGAAGCGCAGGTGGTCAATCGCCTGTTCGGTAGCCAGACGCCGTGCAGTTCTACCAAGCATCTTACCGGCCACACGTTGGGTGCTGCCGGTGCGGTCGAGGCGGCGTTGAGCTGGCTGTTGCTGACTCAGCCGTTGCCGCTGCCGCAGCAAGATTTCAGTCGCGTGCCGCGTGATGCCGAATTGGCACCGATAGGCTTGGTTTACCAACCACAACCGCTGCGCCAGCGTGCGATTTTGTCCAATTCATTTGCCTTCGGCGGTAACAATGCTTGTCTGCTGTTGGGAGAAGCTTGATGAATCACTATCACACTGCCGAATACTATTTGCCTCATGCATCACCAATGGTGCTATTGGAACAGGTGCTTGAAGTAGGTGAAGAGCATGCCCGCTGTGCCGTTACGGTCAGTGCCGACGGCGTGCTGGCGCCATTTCTTGACGCGCAAGGCGCACTGCCGGGCTGGTATGGCATTGAGCTGATGGCACAGGCGATTGGCGTCTGGAGTGGCTGGCATGGCCGTCAGAGCGCCCAGCCGCCGCAATTGGGCATGTTGCTGGGCGGACGTGCGATTCACTGCGAGTTACCGATCTTTCCTGCCGGCAGTAAACTGTTGGTTAGCGTGCAGCAACTGTTAAAAGACGAAAAGTTAGCCAGTTTTGAGTGTGAAATCAGTATCGATAATGTGCGCATCGCACAGGGCAGGCTGAATACTTACCAGCCTGATCAACAAGAAATCATTCAATTGACGACCTTAAGGGGAGACGCATGATGCGTTCCGTTTTAGTCACCGGCGCCAGTAAAGGGATCGGTCAGGCCATCGCCTGCCGCCTGGCTGCCGATGGCTTTTTGATGGTAGTTCACTACCACAGCGATAAGACCGGGGCAGAACAGACACTGCAGCAAATTACCAACGCCGGTGGGCAAGGGCGGTTGCTTCAGTTTGATATCAGCAACCGCAGCCAGTGCCGTGAGGGGCTGGAACAGGATATTGAAACCCACGGCGCCTATTATGGCGTGGTGAACAATGCGGGCATTACCCGCGATGGTGCTTTCCCTGCGCTGAGTGAGGACGACTGGGATGGCGTGATCCATACCAATCTCGACAGCTTCTACAACGTACTGCACCCCTGCGTGATGCCGATGATTGGCTTGCGTAAGGGCGGGCGGATTATCGCGCTGTCGTCGGTTTCCGGCGTGATGGGTAACCGTGGGCAGGTCAACTACAGTGCGGCCAAGGCCGGGGTGATCGGTGCCTGCAAGGCGCTGGCGATCGAACTGGCAAAGCGCAAAATCACCGTTAACTGCATCGCGCCTGGCCTGATTGATACCGGCATGATCGACATGGAGCCGGCGGCGCTGGATGAAGCGATGCGCGTTATCCCGCTTAAACGCATGGGCTCGGCGGAAGAGGTGGCCGGGCTGGCCAGCTATCTGATGTCGGATATTGCCGGCTATGTGACGCGGCAGGTCATTTCCATTAACGGAGGAATGGTATGACGCAACGAGTGGTAGTAACCGGCATGGCCGGTGTGACGGCGTTCGGCAATAACTGGGCGGATGTCTCCAGCCGGCTGAAGCAGGGCAAGAATGCGGTGCGTTACATGACGCAATGGGAAGAATATCAGGGGCTGAATACCCACCTTGGTGCACCGATCGAGGATTTTGTATTGCCGGAGCACTATACCCGCAAGCGTATTCGTTCGATGGGCCGGGTTTCACTGTTGGCCACCCGGGCAACCGAACTGGCACTTGAGCAGGCTGGGCTGCTGGGTGAGGCGGTACTGACCAACGGTGAGACCGGTATCGCTTACGGCTCATCGACCGGCAGCACCAAGCCGGTCAGCGAGTTCGCCACCATGCTGACCGAGAAGCACACCGGCAACATTACCGGTACCACCTATGTGCAGATGATGCCCCACACCGCGGCGGTGAATACCGGCCTGTTCTTTGGCCTGCGCGGCCGGGTGATCCCGACCTCCAGCGCCTGCACCTCAGGCAGTCAGGCCATTGGCTACGCCTACGAGAGCATTCGCCATGGGTATCAGACGGTGATGGTGGCGGGGGGAGCCGAAGAGCTGTGTCCTTCGGAGGCGGCGGTGTTCGACACGCTGTTCGCCACCAGCCAGCAGAACGAGCACCCGGCGCTTTCGCCACGCCCGTTTGACCGTCAACGTGACGGGTTGGTGATTGGTGAAGGGGCGGGGACGCTGATTTTGGAGTCACTGGATCATGCGCTGGCGCGCGGTGCTACCATTTACGGCGAGATTGTCGGCTTTGCCACCAACTGCGATGCCGCGCATATTACCCAGCCGCAGCAGGAAACCATGCAGATCTGTATGCAGCAGGCACTGAAGGCCTCCGGGCTGGCGATCGGTGATATTGGTTATATTAGCGCTCACGGCACGGCGACCGATCGTGGTGATATCGCAGAAAGTCAGGCAACGGCGGCGATTTTTGGCAATAGCACGCCGATCTCCTCGTTGAAAAGCTACTTTGGTCATACGCTGGGTGCTTGCGGTGCATTGGAAGCCTGGATGGCGCTGGAGATGATGCGTGAAGGCAGCTTTGCGCCGACCATCAACCTCAGCGAACCGGACAGCGCCTGCGGCGATCTGGATTACATCATGGGCGGCTATCGCCAGATTGATACCGAGTTTGTGCAGTCGAACAACTTTGCGTTTGGCGGTATCAATACCTCGCTGATCCTGCGCCGCTGGGCGTAATCTTGCCTTGCCGGGGTGCTTACCCCGGCAATTGTTGTATTTTAATCAAAAGTCTTATGCACAATAGGGCGTTTTTGATCAACAAAACAGTTGCCATAATCCTCCCATATCGCTTCAACATCCTAATGAGAGAATAAAATTATGAGCATCCCTGCATTTGGTTTAGGTACCTTCCGTCTTCAGGACCAGGTCGTTATCGACTCGGTTAGCACCGCGCTGGCACTGGGGTATCGCGTCATTGATACCGCACAGATCTATGAAAACGAAGCGGCAGTGGGCCAGGCGATCGCCGCCAGCGGTATCCCGCGTGAAGAGCTGTTCATCACCACCAAGATTTGGATCGCCAACCTGGCGAAGGGCAAGTTGATCCCAAGCCTGCAAGAGAGCCTGAGCAAACTGCAAACCAGTTATGTTGATCTGACTCTGATCCACTGGCCGTCGCCGAATGACGAAGTCTCTGTCGCGGAGTTTATGGCTGAGTTGGCGGAAGCCAAAAAGCTGGGCCTGACCCGTCAGATTGGCGTGTCCAACTTCACTCTGGATCTGATGCAGCAGGCGATTGATGCGGTAGGCGCGGACCAGATCGCCACTAACCAGATCGAGCTGTCGCCGTATTTACAGAACCGCAAGGTGGTGGAGTTTGCCCAGCAGCACGGCATTGCCATCACCTCCTACATGACGCTGGCCTATGGCCAGGCGCTGCAGGATGAGACCATCAAAGCTATCGCGACAAGCCGCAACGCCACTCCGGCACAGGTTATCCTGGCCTGGGCGCTGCAATTGGGTTACGCGGTGATCCCATCATCGACCAAACGTGAAAACCTGGCGAGCAACCTGTTGGCGCAGCAACTGACGCTGACTGCCGAGGAAATGGCGGCAATCGCCAGCCTGGAAAACAATGGCCGTCTGGTCAGCCCGGAAGGCCTGGCACCGAACTGGGATTGATTCTCTAGCATCTATACATCAGGGCGCCCAAACGGGCGCCTTTTTTATGGTGCCAAACGCTCACTAATAAAATCGATAAAGCTGCGCAGGCGGTTGCTGACTGCACTGTCGCTGTAATACACGGCATTGATCGGCATTGCTACCGGCAGGGTTTCAGCAACCAAAATCGGGACCAAATCGCCGCTATTGATATCTGCATCAATCATAAAATTCGACAGGCAGGCAATACCGTTGCCGTGCAGGCACAGGTGACGCTGGGTTTCACCACTGTTGGTGGTCAGGCCCGGGGTTATTTCCAATTGGCGGCCGTCGGCGCAGGCCAACGGCCAGCGGTTCAGACTGGGCAGGTCGTTAAAACCAATGCAGCAGTGCTGCTCTAATTCTTCTACCGTCTGTGGCGTGCCGTACTGCGCCAAATAGCGGGGGGAGGCGAGAACGCGCCGATAGCTGGTCATCAGCTTGCGTGCCTTCAGGCTGGAGTCGGTCAACTCACCGACGCGGATGGCAATATCTACCTTACGCTCGATCAGATTGATAAAGTTCTCCGATGACACCAGCGACAGCGTCATCTCCGGGTAGAGCGTCCGAAACTCCGCCACCAGCGGCGTCAATACATGCAGTACTACCGGTGTCGCGGCATCGACGCGTAGCAGCCCTTGCGGACGCTGACGGCTTTCCATCAGCGCATTCTCCGCCGCCGCCATATCACTCAGTACCTTCTGCACCTGACGGAAATAGTTCTCCCCTTCCTGCGTCAGGCTGATCTGGCGTGTCGTGCGGTTAAGCAACGTCACGCCCAGCTTGGTTTCCAGCTTCTTGACCGTACGGCTGACTACCGAATTCGCCTGAGCAAGCTGTTCTGCCGCCCGGCTGAAGCTGCCGCTTTCTACCACGGTGACGAAGGTGATGAGTTCATCGGAGTTCGCTTTCACTATTGCTCCTTTGGCAAAATTAATTTGATATTTTGAGCATTTTTATCATTTAAGCATAGGCCGATAATAGCCGTCATCAACCTGAACGCTATTTGGAGTAAAAAAGATGCCTCTCGCATTACTTGCATTGACCATCAGTGCCTTTGCTATCGGTACGACGGAATTTGTGATTGTCGGACTGATCCCGACGATTGCAGAGCAGTTAGGGGTAACTGTGCCGTCCGCCGGGCTGCTGGTGACTATTTATGCTATCGGCGTGGCCATTGGCGCGCCGGTGCTGACGGCGTTAACCGGCCGTGTACCGCGCAAGCTGCTGCTGATCAGCCTGATGGTGCTGTTCACCCTCGGTAACCTGTTGGCCTGGCAGTCGCCAGGCTACGAGTCGCTGGTGATAGCTCGTCTGCTGACCGGTCTGGCCCATGGGGTGTTCTTCTCAATCGGTTCTACCATTGCTACCAGCCTGGTGGCGAAAGAGAAGGCCGCCTCGGCGATTGCCATCATGTTTGGTGGCCTGACCGTGGCGCTGGTGACTGGGGTGCCCTTGGGGACCTTTATCGGCCAGCACTTTGGCTGGCGTGAAACCTTCCTGGCAGTATCACTGATTGGCGTAATAGCCACCGTGGCCAGCGCTATTTTGGTGCCAAACAACATTAAAAATCAGGCCAGTGCCAGCATTAAGGACCAGTTCAAAGTGCTGACGCATCCTCGCCTGTTGCTGATTTACGCCATTACTGCACTGGGTTACGGTGGTGTGTTCACTACCTTCACCTTCCTGGCGCCGATGATGCAGGAACTGGCGGGCTTCTCCGCTCCGGCAGTCAGTTGGATCCTGCTGGCCTACGGTATTGCGGTGGCGATAGGTAACATCTGGGGTGGCAAGCTGGCGGATCGTCACGGAGCCGTGCGTGCATTGAGCTTTATTTTCGCCGCTCTGGCCGTTCTGTTGCTGGTGTTCCAGTTCACTGCCAGCCACAGCATTGCCGCGTTGCTGACGGTGATCGTCATGGGGGTGTTTGCCTTTGGTAACGTTCCGGGTCTGCAGGTGTATGTGGTACAAAAAGCCGAGCAGTACACGCCAAACGCGGTGGATGTGGCTTCCGGCCTGAACATTGCGGCCTTTAACGTGGGTATTGCCCTTGGCTCCGTGATTGGTGGCCAAACCGTGGCGACCTTGGGTCTGGCACAAACACCGTGGATTGGTGCGTTGATTGTGCTGGTGGCGCTGTTACTGGTGGGGGTCAGCGGCCGGCTGGATAAGAAGTACCGGCAGCAATTGGCCTGAACCTCATAGTTTTTTCTTCACTGGCCTGCATTTTGCGGGCCTTTTCGCATTTATGACACGCTGCCGCTAACCTTTACACACATATACTGTCAGAAGATTGAAATCCCTGTATCACGCCCCTATAACTGAAAGGGTATAACCCCTAAAAGCCATGCCGTCAGCCGAGGGCAGGCGTATAATCAATTCATTGTTGGCGGGAATGTCACCGCCAGTTTCATCCTAATGGGAAATAGGCGAATAGCGTGCCGAAACGAACTTATGCAATGAGGTATGTTGCAGGCCAGCCAGTTGAGCGAATTTTCCCTGGCGCCATCGACCAAGCGTTGCCGCCCGGGGCTGCATTGCCCACGTCCGGCGCGTTACGGGTCATGGTGTGGAATATCTTTAAACAGCAGCGTGCCGACTGGCTTTCGGTGCTGAAAAGCTATGGCAAGGATGCGCAACTGGTGCTGTTGCAGGAAGCGCAAACCACGCCTGAACTGGTGAGCTTTGCTACGTCAAACTATCTGGCAGCCGATCAGGTGCCGGCATTTGTGTTGCCGCAGCATCCTTCCGGCGTCATGACGCTGGCGGCGGCGCATCCGGTCTATTGTTGTCCGCTACGTGAACGTGAGCCTTTGCTGCGATTGGCCAAGTCGGCGTTGATCACCGTCTACCCGTTGTTTAACGGCCAGTTATTGATGGTAGTGAATATTCATGCGGTTAATTTCAGCCTGGGCGTGGACGTTTACAGTAAGCAACTGGGGCCGATTGGTGAGCAGATTGCCCATCACCATGGGCCGGTGATCATGGCCGGGGATTTTAATGCCTGGAGCCGTAAACGAATTAATGCGCTTTATCAGTTCGCCAGTGATATGGCGCTGCGTGAGGTGAATTTCACCGATGATCACCGTCGCAAGGCTTTTGGTCGCCCACTGGATTTTGTGTTTTATCGCAACATGGGGGTGGCAGAGGCTTCGGTTCTGGTGACCAGCGCGTCGGATCATAATCCGCTGTTGGTGGAGTTTCATCCAGAGGCCGACAAACCGCACTGGTAATGTTCACCCCTGTATTCAGGACGGGTCACAGACAATAAAAAAGCACCCCGAAGGGTGCTTTTTTTGCGCCGAAAATTTAGGTATCCGGCGACGTTTTATCGCTGACAAACAAGGTCAATTTCAGACCCGGTTGCAGGCTGCTGTTAGCCTTGGCAAGCGTTGAGTTCCAACGCATCACGTCGTTAATATCGACGCCGTGACGACGTGCAATACTGGCAAGCGAATCACCTTTACGAACCTGATAAGTGATACTGCTGTTACTGCCGGTGTTGCTGGCCACTTGCAGGGTTTGCCCAACTTTCAGCGTGCTCTTGGCACGTAAATTGTTCCAACTCTGCAAATCGCTGGACTTGATATTCAACCGCTTGGCAATGCCCGATACCGTATCGCCGGAGCGCACTTTATACGAGCTGCCACCAGTCAAACCGCTGTTCTTCGCCAACTGGGTAGTTGGTTGAGTCACGGCGATCTGGCCATCGGCCAACGAGTCTTTCAGCTGATCGGCATGACCTTTGGGAACCATAATGTAATGGGGCCCGTTGGGTGCCGTAACGCCTTTTTTGTAGCCTGGGTTGTAAGCTTTCATCTTGGTCAGTGAAAGCCCAGCCATCTCAGCCGCCTGAGTTAACTGTATTTGCTGCCCAACATCAATACGCGCCAGTGCACGGGTGTTATCAGTCTTAGGCAGATTGATACCGTACTTTTTGCTGTTCTTAATGATGTCGCTCAGCGCCAGCATTTTCGGGACATAAATTGACGTTTCACGTGGAAGCGACAATGCCCAGAAATTGGTTGGCTTACCCTGGCGTTTATTCGCCTTAACCGCCTGCATGACACGGCCTTCACCACTGTTATAAGCAGCAATGGTCAGTAACCAGTCACCCTTAAACATGCGGTTCAAATACTGCATCATATCAAGCGCAGCAGTCGTTGAGGCCACGACATCGCGTCGTCCGTCATACCACTGATTGTTTTTCAAACCATAATTCCGACCCGTTTGCGGCACGATTTGCCATAGCCCTGCGGCGTTGGCACTTGACGTGGCGTGGGGGTCAAAAGCGCTCTCCACTATGGGTAGCAGTACCAGTTCCATCGGCATATTGCGTTTCTTAATCTGCCCGACTATCCAGTACATGTACGGCTCTGCCCGTAATGTTACATCGTGGAGATAGCTCTTACTTTTTAGGTACTTTCTTTTTTGATCACGGATCCGGGAATTTTCCGGAACCTCCATCTTCAGCTCGTCGCTAATGAAGTTCCACAGGTTCTGTTGCGCGGCACCACTATTGTTATCTAGCCACCGCGCCGAGCTCGCTCGACCATTCGCTGTGTACTCTCCTGCTTCACCTTCTTGACCTGCCGAAGACAAACTCTGTGCATGCTGTTCTGGGGCCGGTGCGTCCTGCCTGGACGACTGGCACCCCACTAGCAAGACTGAGGCGAGAAATATCGCTTTAGCCTTCATGTGTGTGTCAATATAGTTGCTTAAAAGACGAGCAATCATACTTTGCTTCGCCAAACAACACAACTAAAAGCTCAGAAGTTGTCTTTTCGCAGGCGTAATTCGGAAAAAACTGAATGAAGGTGCTTTGGTGGCGTATGGAATCCTAATTTCTTTTGTAAATCAGTGTCATGGCAGCGTAAAAATAGGTTAATTTTACGCTCTAATTGTAGCGGAGTAGGGACGCTGGGTTGGCCTTTTGCCCGTAATGCCTCGACTTGTTGCTGATATGTTTCAATCTGTCGATCTTCCGGCAAAATAGCCCGTGCAAACTTAAGATTTGAAAGCGTATATTCATGCGCGCAACAAACTAACGTGTTATCGGGAAGTTGCGCGAGCTGTTGAAATGAGTCGTACATTTGCTCGGCGGTCCCTTCGAAAAGCCTGCCGCAGCCGGCAGAGAAAATAGTGTCTCCGCAGAACAGATAAGGTGCGCTATAGAAAGCCACATGACCCAATGTATGTCCGGGAACCGCGATGGTGGCGAATTTTTGTCCGTTAATTTCGATGGTGTCGCCGTCATGAACGATGTGGTTAGCACCTTTGTCGGCGGTTTCCTGTGGGCCATAGACTTTCAGCCCGGGATAGCGCGCTGCAATTTGTGCAACGCCGCCAACGTGATCGTGGTGATGGTGGGTCAGCAGGATCGCATCAGGCGTCAGGTTCAGCCGATCCAGCGCTGCCAACACCGGTTGTGCCTCGCCGGGATCGACGATAGTGCAATGCCCCTGCTGGTTATCCAATAACCAAATGTAATTGTCCTGGAAGGCGGGAATACTGATAAGATTCATGTTGGACCTCTCGTTGGCAACGGCTTGAAAGAAGATAATAAATCATGAAACCAGCCCATACTCTACAAAAGCTCACCGGCCCACAGTCCTGGGCGGAGTTGCCGTGGGGGGAATACTATCGTGAGGCGCTTGAGCGGCAGTTGCAACCCTGGTGGTCGAAGCTGTTTGGTTTCCACCTGCTAAAACTCGGTAATCTCAGTGCCTGTCTGGCAACCGACAAATGCGCCATTTCTCATCAGGTGAATGTGGGTCTGGAAGGGGATAACCTGCAGGTGATTGGCGATGCCTACCAGCTCCCCTTTGCCGCCAAGTCGGTGGATGCCTGCCTGTTGGCGCATACGCTGTCTTATGCTGACGATCCGCACCGCATGCTGCGTGAGGTTGATCGCGTGTTGATCGACGACGGCTGGCTGGTGATCAGCACCTTCAATCCGTTCAGTCTACTGGGGTTAGGCAAGCTGGTTCCCGGGTTACGCCAACGTCAGCCTTACGTCAGCCGGATGTTTACCCAGATGCGCCTGTTGGACTGGCTGAGCTTGCTGAATTATGAAGTCCTGCATCAGTCGCGTTTTCACGTGTTGCCGTGGCAACGTAAAGGTGGGAAGTTTTTATGCACCCACTTACCGGCGCTGGGGTGCATGAGCGTGATTGTGGCGCGTAAACGCACCCTGCCGCTGACGCCAACACCGATGAAGTTCGGTGCCAGGAAGCCTGCTCTCAGCCGCGCCGTCGGCGCGACCAAGAGTTATCGCAAACTGCCTTAACTTTCCGGTTTATAACCGACGTCATCCTGGGTTGGATTACCGGCCGCATCGCGCGCCAGCACGTCGCAGCGTTCGTTTTCCGGATGGCCGGCATGGCCCTTGACCCATTCCCATTTGATGGTGTGGCGCTGAATGGCCAAATCCAATCGCTGCCATAAATCGACATTCTTGACCGGTTTTTTGTCGGCCGTTTTCCAGCCGCGCTTTTTCCAGTTGTGGATCCAAGTGGTAATGCCCTGGCGCACATACTGGCTGTCGGTGCTCAGAACCACTTCGCAAGGGGTGGTCAGAGCTTCCAGCGCGACAATCGCCGCCATCATCTCCATGCGGTTGTTGGTGGTCAGGCGGAAGCCCGCGCTGAAGGTTTTTTCAGTCTGCTTATAACGCAGTATTGCGCCATAACCACCGGGGCCCGGGTTGCCAAGGCAGGAGCCGTCGGTGAAAATTTCTACCTGTTTGAGCATCTCTGGTAGACTCTTCCTATCAGTTTTATAAAAGCCAAGTCTGACATAAACACGCGCTGCGAGCACTGCAATATGATCTCTACAACCACCAGACAGATTGTCCTCGATACCGAAACCACCGGTATGAATAAACTCGGGGTGCATTACGAAGGCCACCGCATCATTGAAATTGGTGCACTGGAAGTGATTAACCGCCGCCCGACCGGCCGTCACTACCACGTCTACATCAAGCCGGATCGGCTGGTGGATCCTGAGGCCTATGGGGTTCACGGCATCAGCGATGAGTTCCTGGCGGATAAACCGACCTTTGCCCAGATTGCCGATGAGTTTATCGACTTTATCCGCGGCGGTGAGTTAGTCATCCATAACGCGGCGTTCGACATCGGCTTTATGGATCACGAATTCCGCATGCTGCAGCAGGGCATCCCGAAGACCGATACCTTCTGTACCATCACCGACAGCCTGTTAATGGCGCGCCGCCTGTTCCCGGGCAAGCGCAACAACCTCGATGCCCTGTGTGGCCGCTACGAGATAGACAACAGCAAGCGTACGCTGCACGGCGCGTTGCTCGATGCCGAGATCCTGGCGGAAGTCTATCTGGCGATGACCGGCGGTCAGACGTCGATGGCATTCCAGATGGAAGGCGATACGCAGAATAATAATTCAACGCAGGACATTCAGCGCATTGTGCGTCCGGCGACGACGATGAAAGTGGTCTACGCCAGCGATGAAGAAGTGGTGGCTCACGAGGCGCGTCTGGATTTGGTGGCGAAAAAGGGCGGCAGCTGCCTGTGGCGTACAGAAGTGGAATAACGCTGTTTTAATCTGGGCAGATAATCTTTGGCCCCTGTTAGCTGAAAAACTGTGCAAACGGTTCATTTGGTAAGAGAAAGGCATTGACGCCATAGTGGCTCAACCGTAATATGCGCCTCGTTCCTCTCGAAAGAGAAGAACGGCGCGGAGCGGTAGTTCAGTTGGTTAGAATACCTGCCTGTCACGCAGGGGGTCGCGGGTTCGAGCCCCGTCCGTTCCGCCAACATTAAGAAGCCCTGAGTTAGCAATAACTCAGGGCTTCGTTGTTTTTAATCTTTGCTTAATTCTGCCTTGGCAAAGGTCACTGCCTGGTTGGCTGCCCATTCGCGGCGGGCAATGATTCGATAACCTCCCCCACCCAGTGCCGCACCGATAAACCAACTGAAGTTAGCCACCTGATGCAGGCCCGGCGTAAAGCTGATGGCCAGCCCGATCGCCACGGCCGGTACCAGCGCCCAAATCGCATTCGGATTGAAGCCGTTCTTGTACCAGTAACGGCCGTTTGGCGTGGCGTTATACAGGTCGTCGACGTGCAGTTCGCCGCGCTTGATGATGTAAAAGTCCACCAACAGAATACCGAACAGCGGGCCGATAAAGGCGGCCAGTACGTCCAGCGTGTAATGAATCAGCTCGGGTGACTGGAACAGGTTCCACGGCGTCAGCAGGAATGAGCCGACGGCGGCGATCATGCCGCCGGTGCGGAAGCTGATCTTCTGCGGTGAGCAGTTGGAGAAATCAAACGCCGGCGACACAAAGTTGGCCACGATATTGATGCCGATGGTGGCGACAATCATGGTCAGCAAACCCAGGGCGACGGCGATATCGCTGTCGAGGCGGGTGACGGTTTCGATCGGATCGGTGATGAGCTGCCCAAACAGCGGCAGGGTGCCGGAAACGATCACCACGGTCACCAGCGAGAACAGCAGATAGTTGAAGGGCAGGCCCCAGCGGTTACCGCGCTGCACTTCGGCAAAGCTTTTGCCGTAGCGGGTAAAGTCACCGAAGTTAAGCAGCGGGCCGGAGAAGTAAGACACCACCAGCGCGGTGGCGGTCAACATCAGCCAACCCTGTTCACCGGTGCTCAGGGTTTTGCTCGACAGCGTGAGGGACAGGTTGGAAAAACCGACGCGGTAAACAATCCAGCCTGCCAGCGCGAACATCACCACGTAAACCGCCGGTCCGGCGATATCGATAAAACGCTTAATGGCCTGCATGCCGTGCCAAAACACCATCGCCTGCAACAGCCACATGGTGATGTAACAGACCCAACCCAGTTGCGACAACCCGAGGAAATGCGGCTGGGTCATCGGCTCCAGCGACGGGAAGAATTTCAGCAGCGTCAGCATCAGTGCGTTGGAAGCCAGATAGGTTTGGATGCCGTACCAGGCGAAGGCGATCATGCCACGGATCACCGCCGGAATATTGGCACCGAACACGCCAAACGCCTGACGGCTTAAAACGGCGTAGGGCACGCCGCCGAGCTGGCTGGGTTTAGCCACCAGGTTGGCGCAGAACTGCACGATGCAAATCCCCACCAGCAGACAAATCAAGACCTGCCAGCTCGACAACCCGAGGGCGAAGAAGCTGGCGGCCACCACATAGCCGCCCATGCTGTGCACATCCGACATCCAGAAAGAAAAGATGTTGTACCAACTCCAGTTCTGGTCACGCGTGGGGGCCAGGTCGTCGTTACACAGCTTGGGACTGTAGTTTTCATTAGGGTTTGGCATAAATCGTGCTCCTCTCAAGAACGTCACCCGGATGTTGTTATCTGTTTTTTGGCAAAGATTGCTGAGAGGGCTTTTGCAGGATCCAGGCCAGACTGCTCATTTTTGTATACAAGAGATATTATTCTTGTATACGATTTGATTATCTAAGGGGACGGGGAGCAGCAAAATGATCGGTACAGCGATCGGCACCAATGCCGCGTGGCATGGGCAGCAGGCCAGTTATTTCATTGAAGATAAAGACGATCATATTTACAACTCACTGGTGAAGGCGATTGTTGAGCATCGGTTGCTGCCCGGCAGCAAATTGCCGGAAGAAACGTTGGCGGAGACCTTTGGTGTCAGCCGCACCGGTATCCGGCGGGTGCTGCAGCGCCTTGCCGCAGTGCAATTGGTTACCCAACTGCCCAAACGTGGTGCACAGGTCGCCACGCCGGGGCAGGGCGAAGCGGCGAATGTTTTCCAGACGCGAAAAATGCTGGAGTGCGCCAATCTGCCGCAGGTGATTACCCACTGCCGTGAAGAGCATCTGTTGGTGATGGAACAGATAGTGGCGCAGGAGCAGCAGGCCCACCGCGATCAGGACGGTGCGGCGGCGATCCGCCTGTCCGCCGCGTTTCACGTTCAACTGCAGGCGATCGCCGGTAATCAGGTGCTGACCGAGATGGTTTCACTGCTCACCCTGCGTTCATCGTTGGTGATAGCCGTTTACGGCTCTCCCTGGCAGCAGGGCTGTCGCTGCCACGATCACAGTGATTTGCTGATGTTACTGCGCGACAAAGACAGCGCGGCGCTGGCGGATCATATGGCCCGTCATTTTGACGACATTGTGGCCAATCTGCGGTTTGACCAGGCTGTAAATGAAACGCCAGATTTCGCCCAAATCTTTGCCGAATCCGGCTCGCGGGAGTCGCTATGACCGCGGGTTGCATCATTCAGGTCATCAATCCGAACACCAGTCGGAGCATGACCGAAACCATTGCTGTGGCAGCCCGATCGGTGGCCGCACCCGATACCGAGATCCTGGCGGTCTGCCCGCAGGAAGGGGTGCCATCAATAGAAGGGCATTTTGACGAAGCCATTGCTGCCATCGGCGTATTACAGCAGGTGAAGTTGGGACGAGAGGCGGGTGTCAGCGGCCATGTCATCGCCTGTTTTGGCGATCCGGGCCTGCTGGCGGCGCGGGAGTTGGCAAACCGGCCGGTGATTGGCATCGCCGAGGCGGCCATGCATATGGCGACGCTGGTGGCGACGCGTTTTTCCATTGTCACCACCCTGCCGCGTACGTTGGTTATTGCGCGGCATTTACTGCATCAATACGGTTTTGAGCGCCACTGCGCCGCACTGCATGCGATCGATCTGCCGGTATTGGCGCTGGAAGACGGCAGCGGTCTGGCGCAGCAAAAGGTGCGTGAACACTGTATTCAGGCAAAACACCAGGACGGCAGCGGGGCGATTGTGCTCGGGTGCGGCGGCATGGCCGATTTGGCGCGTGAGTTGACTCAGGAACTGGGGATCCCGGTGATCGACGGCGTCAGCGCCGCGGTAAAAATGATCGAGTCGTTGCATGCGCTCGGCCTGAACACCAGCAAACACGGCGATCTGGCTTTTCCGCAGGCCAAACCCCTGTCCGGCATGTTTGGCGGTTTTAACCGGTCATCAGTAAAGGGAAACAGCGATGAGTGAGTACCAGTTCAACCAGGATTATCCCCGTGATTTGATCGGCTACGGTGGCCAGCCACCCCATGCTCGTTGGCCGGGACAGGCGCGGATCGCGGTGCAGTTTGTCCTCAACTACGAGGAAGGGGCGGAAAATAGCGTGCTGCACGGCGACGCCGGTTCTGAACAGTTTCTCTCCGATATTATCGGCGCGGCCAGCTACCCTGAACGGCATATGTCGATGGAGTCCCTGTACGAATACGGTTCTCGCGCCGGGTTCTGGCGTATCCATAATGAGTTTCAGCGCCGTGGCCTGCCGTTGACGGTGTTTGGTGTGGCGATGGCGCTGGCGCGTAATCCGTTGGTGGTTGAGGCAATTAAAAATGCCAATTATGACGTGGTCAGCCATGGCTGGCGCTGGATCCACTACCAGCACATGGACGAAGCGACCGAACGGCAGCATATGCAACAGGCGATCGCGGTATTGCGCGATCTGTTCGGCAAGGCACCGCTCGGCTGGTATACCGGCCGCGACAGCCCGAACACCCGCCGGTTGGTGGTGGAGCAAGGTGGACTGTTGTACGACAGCGATTATTACGGTGATGACCTGCCGTTCTGGACCGAGGTGCATTGTGCCAACGGTGAGACGAAGCCGCATTTGATCGTGCCTTATACGCTCGAGGCTAACGACATGCGCTTTGCTTCGCCGCAGGGGTTTAACACCGGTGAGCAGTTCTTTACCTATCTGAAGGACAGCTTTGACGTGCTGTATGCCGAAGGGGCGGAGTCGCCGAAGATGTTGTCTATCGGCATGCATTGCCGTTTACTCGGGCGTCCGGGCAAGTTCCGCGCGTTGCAGCGTTTCCTGGACTATATCGAGCAGCACGATCGGGTCTGGGTATGTCGCCGGCAGGATATCGCCGACCATTGGCTGGCGCAGCACCCGTTCAAGCAATAAAGAAAGGGCCGATACGGCCCTGAATTTTTACGCCACCGAAAGGGTTCGATGACCAACGGGATCCTGGCTCGGCCTGACAACAATTTCAATGTCATAGCCGAGGCGGTTGAGACAATCCATCAATTTTTTTTCCGACATGTTGAAAAATTTACCGTGATACAGGGCAGAGACGCGCGCCTGTGGCAGGTTCATTCGTTTGCCCGCTTCAGCCTGATTGAGACCTAATTGTTTGATGGTACTGATGATCTGGATAGCGAGATCGGCTTTTAGTTGCAGATTGTCGGCATCAGGCAGATTTAAATCGGCAAAAATGTTATCCGAGCCGAGCTCAAAATCATTTTCGTCATATTTTGCCATTTTTCATGTCCTCATAAACCTGTTTGGCTCTATTAAGGCGAGACTTGATGAGTTCAATATCCGCTTTTGGCGTCGCTACACCTGTCTTGGATTTTTTCTGAAAGCAGTGCAGCACAAACACGGCATCCTCAAATCGTAGGGTATAAACCGCTCGGTAGGTATTACTGTCATGGTCTTCTACGACTTCCAATACGCCTGCGCCTTGAAACCCCTTGAGAGCCTTCACGCCAGGGGGGATTAATCCGGCCTGCGCGCAATGAAGGGAATAACCGACGGATTTAATGACCTCATCCGGCAGCGAAAGCAGATCTTTTTTGCTGCTGGCGATCCATACCAACTGTCTTACCCGATGTGTGTCCATGAACGATCACTCCTTGATCATATTTTTGGATTATTACACAACTGATATAAAGCGGCAATGCGGGAGGGGAGGTTGGGCGGAGTGACCTCCGCCCAAAGGATCAGAACAGGACGGAGTAGTTCAGGCCAAAGGTGCGGCCGCGGCCTTTATAGCTGTAAAGCTCTGGCGAGCCGTAAGTTGGGCTATAAAGGATCGGTGCGCGCTGGCCCCAGACTGTGGTGTATTCCTTGTCCAGCAGGTTCTCCACGCTGAAGCTGACTTTACCCACTGGCAGGGCGTAGCTGCCAAGGAAGTCGATGGTGTTGTAGCCATCAATTTTGCGGCCCTGAGTGGAGCCGGCCTTGGTGTAGTCGCCGTCATCCGACACGTCGAAGCTTTGCTGTGACTGCAGGCGCAGGTTCCAGTCGCCCGGTGCCCAGCCGACATAGGCGGTGACTTTCGACGGGCTGGCGGTGTCCACCAGCAACTTTTTCCACTCGCCGTTGACCTTGGTCTCGGAGCGAATGAAGTTGAAGTTGGTGCCCGCACTCCAGTCACTGTCTTCGAAGAAGTAATCGACCGCGCCTTCTACCCCATAGATACGACGCTTATCCGAATTGACGTTAATGGTCATGTCGGTTTTGTTGATCGAAATACTCTTATCGGACAGAGAATAATAGCCGGCGATCTGCGTGCGCAGGTTGTCGCCGGTATAGCGCCAGCCGAGCTCATAGGAGTTAACCTTGATGCCTTCCAGCTTGGAGTCGCCGACGTTGACGCTTTTGTTCAGCTGATAGTGGCCGTTGTTCAGCGAATAAGTGCCGTTGCCGTAATATTTGCCCGGATCCGGAATTTCGTAGCCCTGTGAGAAGTTGACCCAGGTCTGTTGACGTTCGGTCAGGTGCGCCAGCAGGCCGGCGTTGAACAGGGCGTTGTTGTAGTCGGTTTTCCCGCCTGGGATCGCATCCGCTGAGGTTGCACCGCCGGTAGCGATGGCCTGCTGTTGGTTATAGCCGACAAAGTCATCAATCTTGTTTTCGGTGTACTGATAACGCACGCCGCCGCTCAGGGTAAAGATCGGGTTGATGTCGTAACTGGCCTGCATAAAGGTGGCCAGATTGCTGGTGGTATAACCCGGATAGCGGCCGGTGTTATAGGCATTTTCCAGCGTCATACCGCCGGATTGCTGCGCCTTTGCCAGATTGAAGAACTGCTGATTGGAGTTAAAGCTTTCATGCTCGGCGTCGATGCCGTAGGTCAGCGTCAGCGCGTCGATCGGTTTGCTGTTCAGCGTCAGCTTGCCGCCGTAAAAATCGGTTTTCTGCTGTGAGGCACCGATGCTGCTGACATAGTAGTCCGGCGCTTTGCCCGCCAGCGTCGGGAACGGATAGAAGGTCAGCGACTCATCGCGATAATAAACCTGAGCGACCAGATCCTGCCCGAGGAAATCGGTGTTGGAGTATTGCAGGTTAATCAGGTGGCGTTCAGTGCCTGGAATACGATCCGAATTCAGATCACCGCTGTTGTACGCCTTGGCGCTGCCGGTCACGGCCGCGAAATTCTCCCCCAGATACAGGCCGTGGTCACCATCGGACTGGCTTTTGTAATACTGGGTGGTCAGCTGCAACTGCTGGTGATCGTCAATATTAATGGTGCCGGTACCCATCACGTCGAGACGATCGGAATACTGCAGGCCGGTCTGGGTATTGTCGATCAGGACTTCATTGCCTTTGCCATCGTACCAGCCGCCGTAACGCTGGTAAGAGACCGACAAGCGGCCCGAGGCATTGTCGTTGCCACCGCTGACCGCCGCCGCTACGTTCTCATCGTGGTCGTTATGGCCGCCAAAGCCGGTTTTGCCGCCGACCTGTAGCTCAACCTGCTGCTCTTTCTGGCCCTTTTTGGTGACGATGTTGATCAAACCGCCGGTGCTGCCGCCGCCGTACAGTGAGGTGGCACCGGAGATCACTTCAATGTGGTCGATGTTAAACGGGTCGATCGAGTCCAACTGGCGGCTGTCGCTGCGTGAAGAGTTCAAACGCACGCCGTCGATCATCACCATCATCGAACGGCCGCGCAGGTTCATGCCGTAGTTGGTACGGCCCTGACCGCTGACGTCCATCCCTGGGATCAACTGCGCCAGCATGTCCTTGATCTCTTTGCCACCCTGTACCTGTTGCTCAATTTCCTGGCTTTCAATCACCCAGGTGGTCTGCGCCATTTCTGCCACGGAACGGTGCGAGCGGCTGGCGGAAACCACCATTTGCTCTTCGCTTTTTTGTTCTTCTGCCCAGGCTGCTGCGGGTGCGATCATCGCCAGCAGACAAGGATTTAATACCCAGAGGTGTTTGCGCTTCATCATTATTTTCCAGTGGTTCCCATCATTGGTGTGTAGTTAAAACTCGGTGTAATTGAGCATGACGTGATCGGCACGGGCTGGGGTGCCCGGTTGCCGACTGCGCCATTGGATCACCGCCGGGGTGGACGTTAAATCGAACTGGTCGCGTCCTAAAGCCCGGTTGAGAATACGAGCCGATCGCCAGGCCATCAGGCTGAGCTGGGGTTCGGCGATGCCGTGACTGTGCATGCCGGCGTTAACCGCAAACAGGCAGTTTTCCTTGGGGCCTTCCCATTCGAGGGTGAAGTCGGGGGCCACGCGATACTGGTCATCGGCCGTGGTCAGCAGACGATCCGCCAGCGGCTCGAGGAAAGCCGGGCGATCCTGCTGATAGCCAGTGGCGAAGATCACCACGTCGGCATCGAAAGTTTCCTTACCCTGATCGAGATGGTGATGAGTCACCAACTGCCAGCCGTTGCCTGCGGCCTGGATCGCCGCCAGTGAGCGGCTTGGCAGCAAGTGCGCCCAGGGTTTCTCACGCAGCACTTCAAACTGGTGATACATAGCGCGGTAAATTGCCAGCAGCGAATCGCTGGTGATGCCGTCGGAGGTCATCTTCTGCTCGGTCAGCATGCGCTGCTTGGCGCTGTCGTTCAGGCCATAGAAGCTGTCGACGTAGTCCGGCGTGAAGTACTCGTTGGCGAAGGCGGCTTCGTCCAGCGCGTTATAGTTGTTGCGACGTGAGATCCAGTTCAACTGCGCCGGCTGGCCCCATTCGGCGCGGAAGATGTTCAGGAACAGATCGGCACCGCTCTGGCCGCCGCCGACGATGGTGACGCGCTTGCCGGTCAGGTCCGGGTTGCGCAGCGTCATCTCACTGGCGTGGAAGCAGCGGTCGTTCTGTTCGGTGACGCAGTCCGGCAGCTTGATGCGTTTGCCGATACCCAGACAGACGTGGCGCGCCCGGTAGGTGGCTCGCGGGGTGGTGACGACAAATTGGCGCTGCTGGTCGTCAAAATCCACGCTTTCAATTTCCTGGCTGAACTCGAGCGATTTCAGGCCATTGGCGGCCCAGTCGAGGTAGTCGGCGAACTCTTCACGCGATACCGTGTGCAGTTCGGTGGTCAGGAAACGGTAAAATTTCTTCCGTTTCACCAGATAGTTAATAAAGCTGTAGGGATTGGTCGGCGATACCGCGCTGACCAGATCCTTCAGGAAACTGGTCTGCATATGGCAGTCCGGCACCATCATGCCGGGGTGCCAGGAAAAGTGCGGTTTGCGCTCGAGAAACTTTGCGTTAAAACCGGCAACTTCACTGCCCAGTGCGGCAATGCTGAGGTTGAACGGGCCTACGCCAATGCCGATGAAATCCAGGGGCTGATTCATTGGGCAAACTCCTTGGTGACCAGGTAAAGAGGGTTATCCAGATCCTGCAGATAGTTTGGCAACATGCGGCTGCCGCCATCCTGCTCCGAGTAGGTGAGTTTCACCGGGTTGAGCACCACGCGAATGATTTGCGGTTTAAACAAATCAAACAGGGCAAAACGTTCCGCCATCTCCGGGTGCTGTGCCATATAGCTTTCCAGCACCTGCGCCAGCAGTTGATAGAAACGCGGTTCACTCACCCCGCAGGCCTGCATCAATGGTGAGATAAAACGCAGCACGGTGACGAAATGCCCGGTTTGCAAATCATGGATCAGATAGTCGGCGGACAGACGCACAGTGACGTCTTTCACCACTTTCGGCAGCGAAGCCGCTTCGGGGAAGTCCTGATCCACCAGGCGCATATCCCCCTGGAAGTCTTTCAACAGCACGCGCTGCGGCACCTGGTCTTTCATCACCAGCGTGATGTTCTGCCCGTGGGCGATCAGCGCCACGCCGTAGCGGCACATCAGGTGGTACATCGGCAGCACCACCACGCGGAACATCTGTTGCAGCCAGGCTTCGGCGTCGAGAGCGGAATTGGCAATATAGGCGGCGATCAACGGTTGGCCGAGGTTGTCGGTTTCCATCAGCGTCGCCATCAAAATGGCCTGTTCGCCTTCCTGCAGATAACAAGAAGGGTTCTCGCGCCAGATCACCCCCAGCATTTCCTGATAGCGGTAGGGCGCCTTGGTCAGCGAAGCGTAGGTTGGATGAGTCATGTAACCTGCCGCCGGTTCGCCAAGGATCTCGGCCCCGCTGGTACGCAGCGTGCTGTCTTCGGCAAAAATCTGTTGTAGCCAGCGGGAAGCGGCCGGTCCGGCGCTGATATATTTGCCAGGAATGCCGCGATAACACGAGGTGTTGTAAATTGTCAGCGGCAGCTTGATGTCGAATGCGGAGCGGCGGCTGATGTTGGTCAGGGTGCGCAACGATTGCTGGGCCAGATAGCTGTCGCCGAACTCACCCAGCTCCACCAGTTCCCCTTCGGCCAGCTGCGGCAGGAAGTGCAGGGCGATTTTTTGCTGCCACTGCCACGGGTGCAGTGGCACCGGGATCCAGTCTTGGGTCAGTTTCAGCTCGCGCCAGCGGCGGTCAAAGCGCTGACGTTCGGCGCTATCCATGGCGCTATCCAGCAGATTGGCCAGCGGATAGGCTTCATCAGCACACCAGACGAAGCTGCCACGTTTGGCTGCTACCCAGTGCAGCCGGAACTGGCCCTGGTATTCCGGCGCATACTGCTGCAGCGCGGTCAGCCCCCAACCGCGACGGCCTTTGTTAAAGATAAACTTGGGATGTCCTGCCAGCAGACATTGCAGCGCATCGGCGTCCAGTGCGATCAGATCCTGTGCGCTCATGCCGTGGCGGGCAGACAGCAACTGCATATCGCCGCGCAGTGTGGCGTACAGGTCTTCCAGATGTTCGGCGACCTGCGCATCGTCCATCTTCAACACCTGTGCCAGTTGGCGCAGCGTTTGGTCGGCGGCTAACGGCGATTGATCGCAGACCAGCGTAGTCGGATCGATGTGCAGCCAACCCCAGATACCGCGTTCGGCGCTGAAGCGGTAGTGGGCATCGCCCAGCGCAATGCGCCATTGTCCATCCTGTTGTTCGGCGTGCAGCGTGCGTTCGTATTCCAGTTCGGCCAGGATCTTGGCGATCATCTGGCGGTTAACGCGCTGCCAGTCGGCGTAATCAGGGGTCATCATACGCAAGCCTCCCGGAAGAATTCATCACGCTGATTCATTATCAAACGCGAACGTTTATGTGGGAAATCAAACTCTTTAAGGGTGTGATAGCCGGCGGCAGGCAGGTGGCGGAACAGCCGCTGATTGTCAGCGCGCGGCTCGGCGACCACTCGCGTGGTGCGTGGCTCATCCAGATACAAGTAATGCGTCAGGCCGCGTAGCCAACTGCGGATGTACTGTGCGCCGCGGCAGTCTTCCTCACCGACCAGCATATGCAGCCCGCGATCGAATGGCTGCCAACGGTAGTGACGGCCAATGCGATCCTCCGGCGCCCAATAAACTTCGAAATAACCGAACGGGCGATCGTCAAAGCAACCCAGCAGCGGGTAGCAGTAGCTGGAGTCCAGTTGACGCTGCAGGTAGGCGGCCTGGGTTTCGAGCGGGCCGCTCATTTCCCAGAAGGCATCGACACGCGGCGAGTTCATCCAGCGGGTGAATTGTTCGGCGTCGCGTTCCACTTCCGGCAGGCGGAAGCTCAGGGTCTTCTTCAATTGCGGATCGTAACGGCGATAGACCTCACCGCTGGGCCGTACCGGGCGCTGTGGAAACCACAGGCTGCGTTCAGCGTCATACTGCATCTGGCCAGAGGCACGGTTGCGTTCAGCAATGAGCCACAGTGGTAATTGATAAAAGGTTTCGCGCGCCAGATAGTCACTGCTGGCCAGGGCGAACAGTGCCTGCGCCTGCGGTTCTTCACGCCATTGCGCATAGGGCAAGGTGACACCGCTGAGCTGCGGTGCCGCTACCAATAACTGGTCCAGCGCCACTACCAGCCAGCCCTGCGGCAACGGGCCCGGATAGTGCAGCACGGCGCTGCCATCGAGACCGAAACCCAATTGCAACTCCTGTTCCAGCCGCTCACAGCGAAAACCGCTGCCGGCATGCATCAGTTTGGCGTGTGGCATCATTGGGCAGCCCCCTGGCGCAGCGGGTTAACGAAGTCGAAGTAAATCACCGCCGGATCGACGATGGTGTTTTCGTTATGGTCGTGCAGATAACAGAAGAAGTTGCCTTTGCAATTCCAGTGGCTGCTGTCGAGCACATAGTCCAGGCACAGAGTATTTTTGGCGCTGGCGCGCAGGCCGCTCAGTGCGTCGCGAACCCGGGCCATCAACGGTTCTTCACTGTCGAAACCGGCCGCGGCCAGCGCGGCGGTTACCGCCAGGCTGGAGTTCACCAGCAGGTAGTAAGGGAAGTAGCGCAGCAGTTGCTGTTCGCTGAAGCGGTTTTCCGCATCGGCTTCGCCAATTTCTTCCAGCCAGGGGCCGGCATCACGGGTAAAGCCGCTGCCCTGACAGTCGCGGTACAGCATGCCGATCGGCAAATCCTGCTGCATCTCAACCAAAATATTTTGCTGGTGAGCCAGCAACACCAGGCCGTAATCGGCTTCGGTGCTGAACAGCGGCAGCAGGACCTGTTGGCAGTAAGCGTCGAGCCAGGTGTGGGCGGCCTGTTGCAATGG
The DNA here is from genome assembly GCF_002607755.1 of Serratia sp. BW106. Lineage (NCBI taxonomy): Bacteria > Pseudomonadati > Pseudomonadota > Gammaproteobacteria > Enterobacterales > Yersiniaceae > Serratia > Serratia sp. BW106. Next base: position 107,017 of record NZ_MCGS01000034.1, on the reverse strand, counting down.
CAGATTCAGACGGCTGGCCAAACGGCGTACCGCTGCAGCCAGCAGGCTGTCACCGCCATCCGGCGCGGCCTGGGTCAGCGTCACCAACACGTTGGTCTGGCTTTGTGGCTGATCGAACAGCAGGTTATCGCGCAGCGCCATCAGGCTTTCTTCCTGGATGGTGCCGTCCGCCGAACGCAGACCGGCCCAGCCGTCTTCCTGCATTACGCGGAAGGTCGGATAGCGCGCCTGCAACTGCTGCCAGCGTGATGTTTGCGCCAGACGTGCCAGGCGGATGCCGCGCTTCACTTCTTTTACTGACAGGGTGCGTACCGAGTTGGTCAGACGCACGCTGAGGGAAAACTTGATCATGTCGCGGTTGCTGGCGCTGTACAGCGAGCGCGAAGAGCTGGTTGGCAGCCAGCGTTCGCCGGCTTCGCCCAGATCGTGCAGCAGCCCCTGGGCCACCAGATCCTGACACCAGCTCTGGGTCAGCAAATGGTCGGCCTGCCAGGGATGCATCGGCAGCAGCCAGACGTCATCGCTAAAATGGGCCAGCAGCTGCGGGGCGCTTTCGGCGGCAAAACGTTGCAGGCGTTGCTGCAGCGTCAGGTTCAGGCTGTCACCGCACAGTTGGCGTTTATCCACGGCGAACCAACGCAGCGGGAAGCTGGCGCCAAAGTCCGGCAGATAACGGCGTGCCTGCTGTTGGTTGAACGGCTCATGAGACTTCGGTGCCGGGTGGAAGGCGTGACCGACCAGCAGGCCCTGTTCCGCCTGGGCGAAGTTCAGCGGCTTGTCGCGCAGCGCAGGCCAGTCCAGACGGATATCGATCGCCTGTTGGGTATTACCATGACTCTCCAGCACACGCTGACGAAAACGAGCGACCACGTCATCCGACAGTTCGCCTCTCACCGCCGGTTTTTCCAACATCAAGGAGATAAGCTGTTCCACGCTCAGCGCAACGCCGGCACCGTCATCTTGCTGATGCAGGTAGGCGGGGAACCGATATTGGTGATGCTGAGTGGGGGAGATATGGCGTAAAGCGATGCGAATAGCCTGAGAAGGCGAAAGTGGAATGTGGAGCTGCGGATGCTGTTGGTCGTTGGCTGGCGGAATGATTTGCCAGTCCCGGGTTTCACGCATCAATGCGTTGAGAAAACATTGTGCAGCCACGTCGGTCGTCGCGGTTTCAAACTGGATTGTCATGATCCCATTTCACTGTTGAATCAATTGAGAATGATTCTTATATCAATAATATTTATTGTTATCAATCGTCCTATGATACAATTTTTCAATGAATTGAACATAACCTTATAATATTATTAACGGTAAATTTACGTTTGATGCATATTTCTTCTCCCCCAAAATCACCGACAATTGGGAATACGTCTCCTTCCAACTGGCCGCTGGCACTTTGCGCCGGGTTGTTGGGCATCGGGCAAAACGGCCTGCTGGTGGCGTTACCGGTGTTGGTCAGCATGACTCACCTGTCGCTTTCCGTCTGGGCCGGGCTACTAACGCTCGGCTCAATGCTGTTTCTGGTTGGCTCTCCGTGGTGGGGCAGGCAGTCTGAAATTCGTGGCTGCAAGTTTGTAGTAACCCTGGCCTTAACAGGGTATTTGTTCAGTTTTGCTTTACTGGCATTGGCGGTTTGGGGGCTGGCGGCCGGCTGGCTTTCGCCGATGCTGGGGCTGGGCGGCCTGATCGTGGCGCGGATTATTTATGGTTTGACGGTCTCCGGCATGGTACCGGCCAGCCAGACCTGGGCTTTGCAGCGTGCCGGTTACGAACAACGGATGTCGGCGCTGGCGACCATCAGCTCCGGGTTGAGCTGCGGGCGGCTGCTTGGCCCGCTGTGTGCGGCATTGGCGTTGTCGATTCATCCGATGGCGCCGCTGTGGCTGATGGCGATTGCGCCTTTAATCGCCTTGTTGGTGATATGCCGCCAACAAAAGGATCCGCCTTTACCGCCGGTGGCCCATCAGCAAAACCGACTGCGTCTTAATATGGTGCCTTACCTGCTGTGCGCGGTGCTGTTGGCGGCTTCGGTCAGCCTGATGCAACTGGGATTGGCACCGCATTTGACCCGGATGTTCAGCCACTCGGCCACTGGCGTCAGCCATCATGTGGCGGTGTTGCTGAGTGTGGCGGCGGCCTGTACGTTGTTGGCACAGTTCCTGGTGGTGCGGCCACAGCGCTTTAGCGCGCCACAATTGCTGCTGATTGCGGCGGTGTTGATGGTCGTCGGCCTGGGCCTGATGTGTGCTCAGCTGCTGGCCTTGTTCTATGCCGGTTGTGCGCTGGCCTCCTTTGGCGCGGCCATGGCGACACCGGGCTATCAACTGATGTTGAACGATAAATTATCCACCGGCAAAGGATCGGGAGCTATCGCCACCAGCCACACGCTGGGTTACGGCCTGAGTGCGCTGATGGTGCCGGTGGTGGCCAGGTTTTATGGTGAGTCGCAGCTGATCGCGGCGGCTCTGATGATGGCGGTTCTGCTGGGCGGTATCAGCGGCTGGTTGTGGTGCCAGCACCGTATCCAGGTAAATTCTGCGGGAGAGTAACTGTTATGTCCGGCGTATCAAGCTACAGAATTTTTGATATCACACTGAAAGTAAAAGAAAACGTATCGCCTTCCTTGCTGCGCTGCGTATTCGAAGGACCGGATGTCCATCGCATGAAGTTAGAGGCGCCGGATCAGCGCATCAAACTGTTGTTCCCGGCCGAGAATGGCCAGCAGCCACTGTTGGAAAACAGCGACGACTGGTACCGCCACTATATGGCGATCCCGAAAGAACAACGCCCGGTGATGCGGACTTATACGCTGCGTGCGTTGCGCACGGAACACAATCAGATGGACGTCGAGTTTGTGCTGCATGGCGTCAACGGCCCGGCTTCCGCCTGGGCGACCCAGGCCAAACCGGGGGATGTCCTTCAGGCAGTGGCACCCAATGCCGATTTTGACGGTGACAGCGGCGGTTATGAATGGGCACCGCCGAGCGTGCTGCAACATGCCCTGCTGATCGCCGATGAAACGGCGGTACCGGCGGCGGTAGGTATTTTGGAACAGCTGGCGCAGCGGCCCAATCCACCGCAAGTGCAGGCGTTCTTTGAAGTACCGGTAGCGGGGGATTGCCTGAATATGGACCGCTTCCCGTTTGCCGAGGTGTATTGGTTACCGCGTGACGTTGGGCACCAGCAAATACATGGCACACTGCTGGTGGAGTCGGTACGCCAGCGGGTAAATATTCCAGAGTCGGCGCGTACGCAAGCACAGTCGCTGACGGAAAACAGCCTGGGCGGCGACCTGCTGTGGGAACGAGCGGAAGGGGCGAAAAGTTTCTACGCCTGGGTTGCGGCGGAGTCTTCAGCGGTGAAGGCATTACGCCGTTACCTGATTGGCGAACGCGATTTGGACCGTTCCACCGTGAACTTTATGGCCTATTGGTGCTGAGCTAATCCTTCAATAGCCGGCTTCACTTTGGTGGCGGAGCGGGATCTCCGCGTCGTCACCTCTTTCCAGGCCAGCGAGCCAATGATCGACCTCTGCATGAGACAGATGTTTACCATTTGTCTGATAGATTCCCCATGCCTGCAGCGCATCTTTGCGCAGCGTTTCGCGTTTTTCTTCTCGCTCGACGTATTCACGGATTGCCTCACGAATTATCCAGTGCACGCTACGTTGACGTACCACTGCGATTTGCTGTACTCGATACTTCAGTTCTTCATCAATTTTAATCAACATTGCACTTGTCATTGGTCTTCCCTGTTAGCTAAAAATAATACCTCAGACGGCTGACAAAGCCCGTTATTAGGGAGAGTGTGGCGAAGGGGTCGTAGCGGCTCGTCCGCCGACCAATTTGCCGGGAGCAAATTGAAACGACTTCCAGTCGGCCCGTAGGGTGGGGCACATGGATGTACCCCATAATGGCCCCTCGGTGCGCTAGGCCCGAGTATCTCGGGTTCAAAGACAACTGATACCTTTGGCTACTATACGGCGGGTTGAGTCGGGCTGTCCGAATTTTGTTCAACCGCGATTATTCTGCCATCAAACTCACATGCGCAGCCACAATACGCCAGCCGCAGGGCAGTTTGACCCAGGTTTGCATCTGGCGGCCGAGCCTATCGCTGCCCGGGCGGCGGAATTCGGTACTGGCCACCGCCATATCATCGCCGTAGGTGGTGATGACGGTGTTTTCCAGCAGACGAACCAGCCCTTTCGAGGGACGCTGCTGGCGGAAGTCACGGATCTGATCGATGCCGTACAAATTTTCCGTCGCGCCGTAACGGACAGTGCGCCCATCGTGCCAAAACAGCTCATCCAAAACTTCAATATCATTGCCAATCAGCGCCTGTTCATAGCGATAAAACGCGCTGTTCACTTCTGCCAATACCGCCGGTCGATCGATATATTCACTTTTCAAGGTTAATCCTGTTTTCCCGCTAAACCACAGAAGGCCACACCGCGTTGCTCCAGCGCATAGGCGGCTCGCAGCGCCAGATCCTCACGCCACGGCGGCGCGATAAGCTGCAGGCCGATCGGCAGCCCGGCCGCAGTTTTCAGCGGCACCGTCACCACCGGCAGACCGAGGAAGGAGATCGGCTGTGTCAACATGCCCATGCTGGCGCGGATCGGCAGGTCGGTGCCGTTGATACGCATGGTTTCCTGACCAATCTCCGTTGCGCCGCACGGCGTGGCCGGGGCGATCAGAATGTCCCAGTGTTCAAACAGCGGCAGTACCTGCTGCTGAAAATGAGAGCGGAAACGTTGTGCCTGCAGATACCAGGCGGCGGGCAGCATGGCACCGGCCAGCAGCCGCTCGCGCGACAGCGGTTCAAAGCGCTCAGGCTGGCTGCGCAACTGCGGGAGATACTGGTTCCCCCCCTCGGCGGCGGTGAGAATGAACGCCGCCGAGCGTGCCAGTTCGGCCTGCGGCAGTTCGACTTCGGCGATGGCCTCCAGCGCCTGAGCGACCTGTTGCACCGCCGCTTTGGCGTCGTCATTGCACCACTGCTGGAAATAACCGGCCAGTACCGCACAACGCAGCCCCTGCTGACCACGCGGCAGCAGCGATTCGGTTTGGGTGATCGGTTTTTCCGCCTGGAAGCGGTCTTCGACGTCGGTACCCTGCATCACGTCATACACCGCTGCCAGGTCGCGTACCCGACGGGCAAAAGGACCGACATGATCCAGACTGGCGACAAACGGCTGGCTGCCGCTGCGCGAAAGGCGGCCAAAGGTCGGTTTCAGGCCGAAGATGCCGCACAGCGAGGCGGGCACGCGTATTGAGCCGTTGGTATCGCTGCCGAGCGAAAATGTCACCAGTCCGGCGGCGACTGCAGCCGCTGATCCGCCAGAGGATCCACCGGCAATACGTGTGGTGTCGTGTGGGTTGCACGTTGCACCGTAGTGGCTGTTTTCGGTGGTAAAACCGTAGGCATAGGCGTCCATATTCAGCATGCCAGAGAGCAGCGCGCCTTGCGCCGCCAGCTTGTTTACCACCCAGGCATCTTGTTTGGCAGGGGGGTTATCGCTGAACAGGCTGGCACCGGCCAGGGTGGTTTCCCCGGTGACGTCGAACAGGTTTTTCACCGCGTAAGGAATGGCTGCCAGGCTGGGTAGCGTTTGCCCTTGGGCACGGCTGCGGTCGAGAAGATCGGCCTCACTCAACATACGTTCGCGGGTGACGTGGGTATAGGCGTTCAGCGAAGGATTTTGGCTGTCGATATTGTCCAGCGTTTGCTGGGCGATCTCGCGGGCGGAAATCGCGCCTTGTTTCAGGGCGGCGCGGATCTCGGCGATCGACAGTGCGCTTAGTGGATTCATGCTCGATATACCCCGGCAATCTCCAGACGCTGATCGAGCGGCAGGGCCATCAGCGGTTCCGCCATCGCAGCGATGCGGTTGAATTGGATCAGCAGTTCCTGACGGCGCACGTCATTCAGCTCCAGGGCCAGCACGGCTTCCATCTGGCTGATATAGGTCGCCCAGTCGGTGGCAGGTGGGTGGTTCATCGGTGTCCCCTTTTTGAGAGATCGGTTAGAAGCCGGCGGCGCTGCCGTTGCTGCGTGGATCAAAAGCGCCTTCGAGCATGCCGTTAGTATGGCGAACAATGGCACCGGCGTGGCCGACCGCTTCGCTGAAATCCGGCAACAGTTCCACGTCGTGGCCGCGTTGACGCAGGTAGGCAAGGGTTTCTTGGCTGAAACGTCCCTCCAGTTTTAATGAGTCGGAGCTTTCACCCCAGGTGCGGCCGAGTAGCCAGCGCGGCGCACTGATCGCCTGTTGCAGCGGCAGCCCCTGCACCACATGGCGGACAAATACCGCCGCCTGGGTTTGCGGCTGGCCATCACCCCCCATGGAGCCGTACACCAGGGTACGCCCGTCATACAGACGTGCCGCTGCCGGGTTCAACGTGTGGAAAGGTTGTTTACCCGGCGCCAGTGCCAGCAGGTGCGCGGCATCCAGGCTGAAGGACGCACCCCGGTTTTGCCACAGTACGCCACTTTGCGGCAGTACCACGCCGCTGCCGAATTCGTGATAGATACTCTGGATAAAGGACACCGCCAGACCGCTGCTGTCCATCACCCCCATCCAGACGGTATCGCCCGGCCCTTTGCCTTTGCCCCAGGCGGCGGCTTGTTCAGGATCGATGCGCCTGGCCAGGGTATCCAGATGTTCTGCCGTCAGTAGTTCTTGCGGATCCTGAGTCATTTGACGCGGGTCGGTGATAAATTGATCGCGCAGGCCGAAGGCCAGTTTGGTGGCCTCGACGATGCTGTGTACCACCGCACCTTCGCTACGGCTGGCGAGCGGCAGGCGATCGGTTAGCCCGAGGATTGCCAGCGAGACCAGGCCCTGAGTCGGTGGTGTCAGGTTAAATATCTCCCCTTTTTGATGCTCCAGCCGCAGCGGGGTGCGGCGGCGCGGCCGATAATCTGCCAGATCCTGCGCGGTGAGCGGCATACCGAGCTTGGCCATATCCGCTGCCATGCCCTGTGCCAGCGGGCCGCGATAGAAGCTGTCCAGGCCCTGTTCGGCCAGAGCGATCAGAGTATCCGCTAACTGCGGCTGACAGAAACGTTGTCCGGCGTGAGGGATTTCCCCGTGCGGCAGGTAGGTGCGGGCAAAATGCTCCCGATCTGCCAACTCATGATATTTGCTGCGGGTAGCCGCCTCCTGCGAGGCAGTGACCGGAATGCCGTCTGCGGCATAGCGAATCGCATCTGCCAGCAGTCGCGACAGCGGCAACTGTTCGCCGCCCAATTCAACGGAATAGCCCAGTGCTTCCTGCCAGCCACCGACGGTACCGGCGACGGTCAGCGCGGCTTTTGGCCCCCGATGTGGAATGTGACTTTCACCAGCGTAAAAATCCAGAGTGGCCAGCGATCCGGCAGCGCCGCTGGCGTCGATCGCCACCGGATCACCCTGCGGCGGAACGATCAGCCAGAATCCGTCGCCCCCCAGGCCATTCATGTGCGGGTAGACCACGGCGATGGTCGCGGCGGCGGCGACCATGGCTTCAATCGCGTTGCCGCCTGCGCGCAGTACCGCCAGTGCACTTTCACTGGCGAGGTGATGTGGCGTGACGGCCATGCCCAATGGCGCGGTGTTGCTGTTAATCATTTCTTGGCCCTTGTTTGAGGTCAGCGTCTGCCTTAAACATAAGCAAGAGACGTTCCATGTTTTCTGCCAGCGCAATAATCGCTTGCCAGCGGGTGGATTGGCCGTGGTATGTTCCGCTGAAACAAAGGTTACAGCTGGAGTAGCAATGAAGCAGATTGATGAACGCCTGCGCGGGGACTATCCGCAGCTCACGCCGCAGGAACAGCGGGTGGCCGATTTTATTTTCGATCACTTTGATGACCTGATCAGCTACAACAGTGCCGAACTGGCGCGCCTGAGTGGCGTCTCCAAAGCCACCGTCAGCCGCTTGTTCAAACGCCTGGGTTACCCGAGCTACCGCGCTATGCGTGATGAATTGCGCACCCTGCGTCAGAGCGGTATGCCGCTGACCGATAACCGTGATGCGGTGCAGGGCAATACCCTGCTGGCACGCCACTACAAGCAGGAAATGGCTAATCTCACCCAGTGGGTGAACCATATTGATGCCGAGCAGTTCAACGCGGTGATCGCTGCTTTGGTGCAGGCGCGGCGAGTGGTGCTGATGGGGTTTCGTAACAGCTATCCGGTGGCGATGCATCTGCGCCAACAACTGATGCAGGTGCGTGAGCAGGTGTTACTGGTGCCGCAGCCCGGCCAGACGTTGGCGGAGGAACTGGTCGATATTGATCGGCGGGATGTGGCGGTAGTGGTGGCATTTCGTCGTCGGCCACGCCAGTTGCGGGCGTTATTGACGCAGTTACAGGTTCAACAGGTGCCGACTTTGCTGGTGTGTGAGCCGCAGGCGCAGGCGTTGATCCCGCTGGCCAACTGGCATCTGGCGGCGCCACTCGACAGCGTTTCTGCTTTCGACAGCTACTCTGCCGCCATGAGTCTGGCCAATCTGCTCAGCAATGCCTTGCTGCATGAGACGCTGGCGCAAGGGCGGCAACGTATTCACCAGATTGCCGATCTGTATAGCGATCTGGATGAGTTGGAACAGCGCTAAACTCAGCGCCATTTTGGTGCTTTCGCACTTAGATGGTGCGCTACTTGCCCGCTTAATAGATCCCCCTGCTATCACTTTGACAGGGGAGTTTCCTTCTTAATGCCCTAACTTACGGTCACTAAAGCCGATCGTTCCTTACACCCTAGATTGGCACATTAGTTGCGAAGTGATAATCAAAGAATCTTTTGTTTCATCATTTCACCATCGGGGATAATCTATGAACTTCAAGAAAATCGGGGTAGTGGCGTTAGGTGCGGTGCTGTTGCTGGCGCAGGCCGCTTCGGCGATGGCGGATCAACTGCAGGAAATCCAGCAGCGTGGCGTGCTGCGGGTGGCGGTGCCACAGGACTTCCCGCCATTCGGCTCCGTGGGCACCGATCTGCAGCCGCAGGGTTATGACATCGATATGGCGCAGTATCTGGCCGACAAGATGAAACTTAAGTTGCAGTTGGTGCCGGTCACCAGCGCCAATCGCGTACCTTATCTGCAAACCAACAAGGTCGATCTGGTGATTTCCAGCCTGGGCAAAAACGCGGAACGCGAGAAGGCGATTGCTTTCAGCCGTATCTATGCGCCGTTCTTCCTGGGTGTGTTTGGCCCGAAAGAGTCGGTACTGGCTGACGCCGCGCAGTTGGACGGTAAAACCATCGGCGTGACGCGCGGTGCGGTGGAAGACATGGTGCTGAGTGATACCGCGCCGAAGGGCGCACAAATCAAGCGCTATGAAGACAACAACACTACGTTGTCGGCCTATCTGTCCGGCCAGGTGCAATACATCGCCACCGGCAACCTGGTGGTGAGCGCCATAGCGCGGCAGAACCCGACCAAAGCGCCGGTGGCCAAATTTATGCTGAAAGATTCACCCTGCTATGTCGGTCTGCGTCTGGGTGAGCCGGCGCTGAAAGCGAAAGTGGACGAGCTGATTGAACAGGCGTTGAAGGACAACACCCTCAATGGCCTGTCCGAGAAATGGCTGAAAGCGCCGCTGCCTGCCGACTTCGGCGCATAACGGGAGCGCCTGATGACCTATCAGCTGAACTTTCCTGCCCTGTGGCCTTACCTGCCCGAATTGCTGGCCGGTCTGCTGACCACCATTGAGCTGACGGCGCTGGCCACCTTGATGGGGGTGGCGCTGGGTATTTGCGGTGCGGCGATCCGCAGCGGCAAGGCCAACTTGCTCAGCCGCGTTTGGGGTATTTACGTTGAGGTGGTGCGCAATACGCCGTTCGTGGTGCAACTGTTCTTCATCGTCTTCGGCCTGCCGAGTCTGGGCTGGAAACTGACCGCCGGGCAGGCGGCGCTGCTGGCGATGGTGATTAACCTGGGGGCCTACAGCACCGAGATCATCCGTGCCGGCATTCAGGTGACGCCGAAAGGCCAGTGGGAAGCCGGTAGGGTGTTGGGTCTCAGCCGCAGCCAGACATTTTTGCGCATCGTGTTGCCGCCGTCGCTGCAACGGATTTATCCGGCGTTGGTCAGCCAGTGCATTATCGTCATGCTGGGGTCATCGGTAGTGTCACAGGTGTCGTTCGAAGAGTTGACCTTCGCCGCCAACCTGATCCAGTCACGGACCTTCCTCAGTTTTGAGGTTTATCTGGTGACGGCGCTGTTTTACCTGCTGTTATCCATATTGATGCGCCAGCTGTTGCTGGCCGCCGGACGCCGTTTTCTAGGGAGCCAGGGCTGATGCTGACTTTTACCGACTGGGACATTGTGCGCAACCTGCTGTTGGCGGCACGCTGGACCTTGCTGCTGTCGCTGACGGCGTTTTTTGGCGGCACCCTGGTGACGTTGCCGCTGTTATTGCTGCGCCTGAGCAAGCGTAAGTGGGCGTTGCGGTTTGTCCGCTGTTATTCCGAGCTGTTTCAGGGCACGCCGCTGCTGATGCAGTTGTTCCTGGCCTTCTTTGGTCTGGCGCTGTTCGGCATTGATGTTAGCCCCTGGACCGCTGCCGCTTTGGCACTGACTTTGTTTACCAGCGCTTTTCTGGTGGATATCTGGTCCGGCAGTATTGCCGCGTTGCCGAAAGGCCAGTGGGAAGCGTCGCGCTGTCTGGGGCTGAGTTTTGGTCAGACCCTGGTGCGGGTGATTGTGCCGCAGGCGGTGCGTATCGCTATCGCCCCTACCGTCGGTTTTTCGGTGCAGGTGATCAAGGGCACCGCACTGGCGTCGATCATTGGTTTTATCGAACTGACCAAGGCCGGCACCATGCTGAACAATGTCACTTATCAACCGTTTAAAGTTTTCGGCCTGGTCGCGTTGGGCTATTTCCTGATGTGTTATCCGCTGTCGCGCTACAGTCATTATCTGGAGAAGAAATTCCATGCCGCTCATCACAATTAATCAGGTGCAGAAATATTACGGTCAGAACCATGTGCTGAAGGGCGTGGATTTGGATATCGATATGGGCGAGGTGATTTCGATCATCGGCCGCAGCGGCTCCGGCAAGAGCACCTTGTTACGCTGCATCAACGGGCTGGAAGGCTATCAGGAAGGCAGTATCAAGCTGGGTGGCATGACCGTCACCGATCGCGATTCACAGGCCCGTGAAATCAGCCGCTCCATTGGCATGGTATTCCAGAACTTCAATTTATTCCCGCACATGACCGCGCTGGAGAACGTGATGCTGGCGCCGCGTCGGGTGCTGAAGAAAAGCCCGGCCGAATGCCGTGAACTGGCGGAAGAGATGTTGAACAAGGTCGGGCTGGCTGAGCGCATGCATTATTCACCGGCTAACCTTTCCGGCGGACAGCAGCAGCGGGTGGCGATTGCCCGGGCGCTGGCGATGAACCCGAAAGTCTTGCTGTGTGACGAAATTACCTCGGCGTTGGATCCTGAGCTGGTGGGCGAAGTGCTCAAGGTGCTGGAGCAATTGGCCAAAGAGGGCATGACGCTGATCCTGGTGACCCATGAAATGAACTTTGCCCGCGAGGTCGGCGACCGGGTGGTGTTTATGCACCAGGGCAAGGTATGGGAGCAGGGCGACAGTCGCACGCTGTTCGCCAATCCGCAAACGCAGGAATTAAAACAGTTTATTGCATCGGTTCGCGGCCTGTCTGAGCACTGATGCCACCAAGTCTATTAAGTTATTAAGCTGGTAAGGAATCAACATGTTAGATATCACCCAATTCGATCAGATTAATCCACCTGCCCGCCTGCTGATGGGGCCGGGGCCGATCAACGCGGATCCGCGCGTGCTGCGCGCCATGTCGAGCCAGTTGATTGGTCAGTACGATCCGGCGATGACCGGTTACATGAATCAGGTGATGGAGCTGTATCGCGCGCTGTTCCGCACCGAAAACCGCTGGACGCTGCTGGTAGACGGCACTTCCCGCTCCGGTATCGAAGCGATGCTGGTCTCTTCAATCCGCCCTGGCGACAAGGTGCTGGTGCCGGTGTTTGGGCGTTTCGGTCATCTGCTGTGTGAGATAGCCCGCCGCTGCCGCGCCGAAGTGCACACCATAGAGGTGCCCTGGGGCGAGGTATTCACTGCCGACCAGATTGAAGACGCGATCAAGAAGGTACGCCCGCGCCTGCTGTTGACGGTGCAAGGCGACACCTCTACCACCATGCTGCAGCCGCTGGCGGAATTGGGGGATATCTGCCGTCGCCATGGCGTGCTGTTTTACACCGATGCCACCGCTTCGTTTGCCGGCAACCCGCTGGAAACCGATGCCTGGGGGCTGGATGCGGTCTCTGCCGGCCTGCAGAAATGTCTGGGTGGCCCGTCGGGCAGTTCGCCGGTCACTCTCAGCCCGCAGTTTGAAGAGATCGTTCGCCGCCGCAAATGCGTAGAGCAGGGCATTCGCACCCTCGACCACGCGGATGGTGACGACGAAATGATCTACTCCAACTACTTCGATCTCGGCATGATCATGGATTATTGGGGCCCGGAGCGTCTGAATCACCATACCGAAGCCACCAGCATGCTGTTTGCCGCACGCGAATGCGCCCGGGTGATCCTGGAAGAAGGGCTGGATAACACCATCGCCCGGCATAAATTGCACGGTGCGGCGATGCTGGCCGGCATTCAGGGCATGGGGCTGGAAGTGTTCGGCGATCTTGATAACCGCATGAATAACGTGCTCGGCGTGGTGATCCCGCAACAGGTGCACGGCGAGCAGGTCCGTCAGATGATGCTGAACGATTTCGCCATTGAGATCGGCACCTCGTTCGGCCCGCTGCAGGGCAAGATTTGGCGCATCGGCACCATGGGCTACAACGCGCGTAAAGACTGCGTGCTGCAGACCCTCACCGCGCTGGAAGCGGTGCTGAACCGGCTGGGTTTCGCCAGCAAACAGGGTGAAGCGCTGCAGGCGGCCTGGAATACCTACGACGACGGGAGTCGTTGATGGTGGCGCTGTTAACCGCCCAGGAGGCGGAGCAGGCTGCGGCTCGGGTGATGGCCCGCTGCGATGCGCTGGCGGCGATCAGCGCCACGCCGGGCCAGTTAACGCGGGTTTATCTGTCGGCGGAGCATCAACGCGCCAACCTGTTGGTCGGCGACTGGATGCGCACTATCGGCATGAAGGTCTGGCAGGATAGCGTCGGTAACCTCTGTGGCCGCTATGAAGGCCAAACGCCAGATGCGCCTGCGCTGCTGCTGGGTTCACATCTGGACACGGTGCGCAACGCCGGGCGCTATGACGGCATGCTCGGCGTATTGACCGCGCTGGAAGTGGTGGCGCATTTGCATCGACAGCAGCGGCGTTTGCCGGTGGCGGTTGAGGTGATTGGCTTTGCAGATGAAGAAGGCACGCGTTTTAGTATCGCGCTGCTGGGCAGCCGGGGCATTACCGGACAGTGGCCGGCGGATTGGCTGGAACGCACCGATGCTGATGGCATGAGCGTGGCACAGGCGTTACGTGAGTTTGGGCTGGATCCGGCGGCGGTTGGCGAAGCGCGACGCGCGCAAAGTGATATTTGCGGCTATCTGGAACTGCATATCGAGCAAGGGCCCTGCCTGGAGGCTGCCGATCTGGCTTTGGGTGTGGTGACGGCGATTAACGGCGCCCGTCGGCTTAACTGTACCTTTACCGGCCAGGCAGGCCATGCCGGTACCGTGCCGATGGGGCAACGTAAAGACGCGCTGGCGGCGGCGGCGGAATGGATGGTGGCGGTAGAGGCGATGACTTCAGCCAGCGATCGGCACCTGGTGGCTACCGTTGGCCGAATTGAAAGCCTGCCGGGGGCAGTCAATGTGATCCCCGGTGAAGTCAAACTGACCCTCGATGTACGCGGCCCGGAAGATGGTCCGCTGGCAGCGCTGTTGACGCAGTTGCTGGAACAGGCGCAGGCGATCTGTACCCGTCGGGGACTGCGTTTTGACAGTGAAGAGTTTTACCGCATAAATGCAACAGCTTGTGATGCAAATTTGCAACAGCGCTGGCAGCAGAGCGTGATGGCGGTACAGGGGCGCAGTATGGCGTTGCCGAGCGGCGCCGGACATGATGCGATTGCCGTAGCGGCCTGTTGGCCGGTGGGGATGCTGTTTGTCCGCTGCGATCGCGGCATTAGCCACCATCCGGCCGAAGCCGTCAGCCAGTCCGATGTGGCGCTGGCGATCCAGGCTTACTGCCAGACGGTTAGCGGTTGGGAGGAGGCCTGATGAGTCTGCAACGATTTAATCAATTGCCACAGGCGGAAGCGGAGCATTTACTGCGGCCCTGTGTGGATATTGCGGCCTGGATCGCGGCGGTGATAGTAGCGCGGCCCTTCAGCAGCATCGACGCCGCGCTGGCGGTGGCCTGGCAAGCGGCACTGCGCTGGCAGCCGGAAGAGATCAGCCAGGCATTGGTGCAGCACCCGCGTATTGGCGAACGTGCCAAGGGCCAGGGGCAAGAGGCGCAATTTTCACAGCGTGAGCAAGCGGCGGTCAACGCGCAGGATGCTGAGCTGACCGAAGCGCTGTGGGACGGGAATCGACGCTATGAACAGCAATTTGGTCAGGTATTTTTGATCCGTGCCGCCGGTCGCGATGGTCAGAGTATTTTACGTGAGTTACAACGGCGATTGAATAACAGTGCGGAGCAGGAACGGCAGGAAACCGCCGAACAACTGCGTGAAATCGTGATGCTGCGTTTTAAGGAGTTACTGAGCGATGAGTAATATCAGCACCCATATTCTGGACACCTCACTCGGTAAACCCGCTGCGGGCGTGCGGGTGTGGCTGGAGCAGCAACAGGACGGGCAGTGGCGAACCCTGGCAGAAAGCCATACCGATGCCGACGGCCGTGCGCGTGACCTAACCCCTGACAGCCTGCCTGCCGGGCATTACCGTCTGTCTGCCGATCTCGGCGCTTACTTTGCCGCTGACCGGCGTGCAACCTTGTATGCCACGGCAATTATCGATTTTGTCATCAATGATGCGGCGCAGCATTACCATTTACCGCTGCTCATCAGCCCGTATTCCTACTCAACCTACCGGGGCAGTTAAACGCCCTTAGCGGTTAACCCGCATTGACGAGGTACCTATGGCTCTGTCTCAGGATAAGGGCGCGGCTTCGTGCTGCCCGGAAGATGAAAAACTGCCGCTGGCAAAGACCTTCGCCTACGGCTTGCAGCATATTCTGACCATGTACGGCGGGATTATCGCACCGCCGCTGATCATCGGGTCGGCCGCAGGGTTAGGCGCGCCGCAGATTGGCATGCTGGTGACGGCAGCCCTGTTTGTCAGCGGGTTGGCGACGCTGTTGCAAACCCTTGGGGCACCCGGCTTCGGTTCGCGTCTGCCGCTGGTACAGGGCGTGTCCTTTGCCGGGGTGGCGACCATGGTGACGATTGTGACCGGCGATGGCGGGTTGCCGGCGGTGTTCGGTGCGGTGATTGCCGCCTCGCTGATTGGGTTGTTGATCGCGCCGTTCTTCTCACAAATTATCCGCTTCTTCCCGCCGGTGGTCACCGGTACCGTGGTGACGGTGATCGGGCTGTCGCTGATGCCGGTGGCGGTGCGCTGGGCCATGGGCGGCAACGCCAGGGCGGCAGACTGGGGATCCACCGGGAATATTGGCCTGGCGGCTTTCACGCTGGCGGTGATTTTGCTGCTGAACAAGGTCGGTTCTCCGGCGCTAAAACGGCTGTCGGTGTTGCTGGCGATGGCGGTCGGCTGCGTGGTCGCCGTGCTGGCGGGTAAAGTGAGCTTTGCCGCCGTAGGCAGCGGACCATGGCTGGCATTCCCCGAGCCTTTCGCCTACGGTTGGCCGACCTTCGAACTGAGCGCGATCCTCTCGATGCTGTTGATCGTGTTGGTGTTGCTGACGGAAACCACCGCCGGGTTGATGGCGGTTGGCGAGATCGTCGGTTCGCCGGTGAATGCGCGCCGTATCGCCAATGGCCTGCGCGCCGATATGCTGTCCAGCGCGCTGTCGCCAGTGTTCAACTCATTCCCACAAAGCTCGTTTGCCCAGAACATCGGATTGGTGGCGATCACCGGAGTGAAGAGCCGCTTTGTGGTCAGCGCCGGAGGGGCCATTTTGGTGCTGCTGGGGTTACTGCCGGTGCTGGGGCGACTGGTGGCCTGTATTCCGTTGCCGGTGTTGGGGGGCGCAGGTGTGGTGTTGTTCGGTTCGGTGGCTGCCAGCGGGATCCGCACCCTGGCAAAGGTGGATTACAAGGACAATATGAATCTGGTGGTGGTGGCGACGGCGATTGCCTTCGGCATGATCCCGATCGTGATGCCGACCTTCTACGATCAGTTCCCGAACTGGGTGCGCACCTTATTGCATTCCGGTATCAGCGCTTCCTGCCTGGTGGCGTTGCTGCTGAACCTGCTGTTTAACCCTATTGGTGCCAAAGAAGAAAACGCGGTGGAAGAGGAGCTTTCCTGAAACAACGGGCGCAGCGGACCGCGCCCGGAAGGATTAATCGTGGCGCAGGAAGCTGTCGGCATCACGCCAGGCCGGGAAGGCGCTGCGGTAACTTTGCAGGTTTTCCAGCGACAGTTCGGCGTCCAGCCGTGCGGCGGCACCGGGTTCTGCCTGGGCCAATGTTTCCCCCTGTGGGCTGAGGATCAGGCTGTCACCGCTGTAGTTCAGGCCGTTGCCGTCTTCGCCGACGCGGTTGCAGCCGGCCACGAACACCTGGTTCTCAATGGCGCGTGCTGCCAGCAGCGTTTGCCAGTGTTTGCTGCGCGGTGCCGGCCAGTTGGCGACGTACAGTGCCAGATCGTAATCCTGTTGATAGCGGGACCACACCGGGAAACGCAGGTCATAACAGATCTGCGGCAGGATTCGCCAACCGCGCCACTCGAAAATTTCACGCCGTTTGCCGGCCTGATAGTGCAGGTGCTCGCCGGCCATGCGGAACAGATGGCGTTTATCGTAGGCATGCACCCGGCCGTTCGGCTCGACCAGCAGGAAACGGTTAACCGCGCCCTCGGCAGTTTTCAGCGCTACGCTGCCGCCGACCAGGGCGTTACTTTTACTTGCCCAGCCGTGCAACCAGTCGACGACCTGCTGTTCCGGCAGTGCGCTTTCCCCGGCATCCATAGCAAAGCCGGTGGTAAACATCTCCGGCAGCACGATCAAGTCGCGGCCGCTTAACGGCGCCAGCAGCGCATCAAAATGACGCAGGTTGGCTTCGCCATCGCGCCAAACCAAAGGTTGCTGCAACAGGGTAATTTTTAAAGTCGACATAACCGCTCCGCAGCCGCATCCAGCGTGGCATCCTGTTTAGCGAAGCACAGCCGGATCAATTTATGAGGGAAAGGATCGGCACAGAAGACCGACAGCGGGATCGCCGCCACGCCAACGTGCTCGGTTAACCAATGGCAGAATGCCACGTCGTCCAAATCGGAAACGGCGCTGTAATCGGCCAGTAAGAAGTATGTACCCTCGCAGGGCAAAATTTCCAGTCGACTGTTGGACAGCGCCTGCACAAAACGATCGCGCTTGGCGCGATAAAATGCTGACAACTGCTGCCAGTGTTCCGGCTCGCTGCGCAGCATGTCCGCCAGCGCCAACTGGGCCGGGGTGTTGACCGAGAAGGTCAGGTACTGGTGCACCTTGCGCACCTCCGCACTCAGCGCGGCCGGAGCCACGCAGTAACCCACTTTCCAGCCGGTCATGTGGAAGGTTTTGCCGAAGGAAGACACGGCGATGGCGCGCTGACGCAACTGCGGGTGCGCCAATACGCTGGTGTGGCCGCCCTTGGCGAAACAAATGTGCTCGTAGACTTCATCGCTCAGCACGTAGATCTCGTGATCGCCAATGGCATGCCACAGTTGCTGCATATCTTCTGCCTGCCAGGCCGTGGCGGAAGGGTTGTGCGGCGTATTGAGGATCACCAGCCGGGTACGGGGTGACAGCAACTCAGCAAACTGTTGCCAGTCGACGCTGAACGCCGGGGGTTGCAGCGCAATACGTTTTAGCGTGCCGCCGGATAAGGTCACCGCCGGCGCATAGCTGTCGTAGCTGGGATCAAAGCAGATCACTTCATCGCCAGGGCGTACCAGCGCGCTGATAGCGGCGAATAGCGCCTCGGTGGCACCCGCGGTGACGGTGACTTCGTTAGTGGCGTCCGGCAGCCAGCCGTACAGGGCGGCGGTTTTCTCGGCGATGGCCTCACGCAGTGGGGCGACACCGGTCATCGGAGCATATTGGTTCGCGCCCTGGCTGACATGCCAGGCCAGACGTTCTTTCAGGTAGTCCGGGCCATCGAAATCGGGGAAGCCCTGCGACAGGTTGATCGCCTGATGCTGCGCCGCCAGCGCACTCATCTGGGTGAAAATGGTGGTGCCCAGCGCGGGCAGTTTACTTTCGGGAATCAATGCTGAAGTGCTCATAGCAGGCTAATACTCCTGGCGCTTATGTTGCCGTCAATATAACACGATGTTAGTATTTGGCAATCAAGACGCTTAGATGGCTAAATGAAGAAAAAATCTAACCATTAATCAAATCATTCTAAGCTTCACCTGCAGATGACCTTACAGACCGGGAAACGATAATGACCGAAAATCCGCAACTTACAGCGCTATTGTCTGCCTGTCACTGGATTGGTGAAAAGGGCTGGTGCCCGGCGACCGGTGGCAATATGTCGCTGCGTCTCGATGACCAGCATTGTCTGGTGACCGAATCCGGTAAGGATAAAGGCAGCCTGACCGAAAGTGACTTCCTGCTGGTAGAAACCGCCAGCAACCATGTGCCGAGCGGCCGCACGTCGTCGGCGGAAACCGGTCTGCATACCCTGATTTACCGGCTATATCCGCAGATTGGTGCGGTGCTGCATACGCATTCGGTGAATGCGACCGTGCTGTCGCGGGTTGAACGCAGCGATGGACTGGTGTTGCAGGGCTATGAGATGCAAAAATCCCTCGGCGGCCAGAGTTCGCATCTGGACAGCGTGGTGATCCCGATTTTCGATAACGACCAGGATATCCCGCGTTTAGCGGCGCGCGTGGCGGCCCATGCCGAAGTCACGCCGCTGCAGTACGGTTTGCTGGTGCGCGGCCACGGTTTGTATTGCTGGGGCCACCAGGTCGCGGAAGCACGTCGTCATCTTGAAGGGCTGGAATTCCTGTTCCAGTGCGAACTACAACGCCGTTTACTGGAGGCAAAATGATCCGCGCCATTGTTACCGACATTGAAGGCACGACCAGCGATATCCGTTTCGTCCATCAGGTGCTGTTCCCCTATGCACGCGAACGCCTGGCGACCTTTCTCCGTCAGCACGCTGGAGAGGCCGAAGTCGCCGCCCCGCTGGCCGCTTTGCGCCAGGAACTTGAGCAGCCGCAGGCGGATATCGAGCAACTGATTACCGCGTTGTACCGCTTTATGGATGAAGACCGTAAATCTACCGCGCTGAAGGCGCTGCAAGGCATCATCTGGCGCAGCGGCTACCAGAACGGCGATTTTCGCGGGCATTTGTACCCGGAGGTGGCTGAGCAACTGGCCGCCTGGCAATTGCAGGGGCTGAAGCTGTACGTCTATTCTTCCGGCTCGGTGGAGGCGCAGAAACTGCTGTTCGGCTACAGCGACGCCGGGGATTTACAGCCGCTGTTCAGCGGTTATTTCGATACCCACGTCGGTGCCAAGCGTGAAACCGCTTCGTACCGCAATATCGCCAGTGAAATCGGTATCGTCCCTGACCAGCTGTTATTCCTTTCCGACATTCATCAAGAGCTGGACGCCGCTCGTGCCGCAGGTTGGCATACCTGCCAACTGATCCGCGATGACGCCGATAACCAGAGTCAACATCCGCAGGTTAACCGTTTTGATCATATCGATTTAGGGGAGTTTGCCTCATGAGTGGATTGACTATTTTCAGTGATAAAGAGCCGCAGCAGCCACTGTGGCAGAGCCGCGACGCGCAGGCCATCCAGCAGCAACTGGCGCAAATTGGCGTTCGTTTTGAGCGCTGGCAGGCGGACCGTGAACTGGGTGAAAACCCGGAGCCGGCGACGGTGATTGCCGCCTATCAGCAGCAAATCGATCGGCTGGTGGCGGAGAAGGGCTACCAGAGTTGGGATGTGATCAGCATGCGTCCGGATAATGCCCAGCGTGAAGTGCTGCGCAGCAAGTTTTTATCCGAACACACGCACGGCGAAGATGAAGTACGTTTCTTTGTTGAAGGGGCCGGGCTGTTCTGCCTACATCTGGATGGCAAGATCTTCCAGATCCTGTGTGAGAAGAACGATCTGATCTCGGTGCCGGCTGATACCCGCCATTGGTTCGATATGGGTTCGGCACCGAATTTTACTGCGATCCGCGTGTTCGATAACCCGGAAGGCTGGGTAGCGCATTTCACCGGCGATAACATCGCCGATGCCTACCCGCGCCTAGACTGACCGCTACGATGCGGGTGTTAACCTAACGCCCGCTGGAAAATCCCTTCATTGACCTGCTGTGGCGTGATCACGCCGCTGTCGAACACCCAACCGCTAATCAACGCCGCGGGCGTCACGTCAAACGCCGGGTTATAAACCTGGGCATCGGCAGGGGCCCACTGGCAAGAGCCAAAACTGCCCGACACACCGGTCACTTCAGTTGCGGCGCGCTGCTCGATAGGGATTGCGGCGCCATTTGGACAGTGCGGATCGTGCGTAGTGTGCGGGGCCGCGACGTAGAACGGAATGCGGTGATAGTGTGCCAATACTGCCAGGCTATAAGTGCCAATCTTGTTGGCGACGTCACCATTGGCGGCGATGCGGTCTGCACCCACCCACACCGCATCCACCTGGCCTTGCGCCATCAGGCTGGCTGCCATGGAGTCACAAATCAGCCGATAGGGGATGCCCAGCTCACCCAGTTCCCAGGCGGTCAATCGGCCACCTTGCAGCAACGGGCGGGTTTCATCGACCCACACCTGTTGCACCTTGCCCTGCTGATGAGCGCGCAACAGCACGCCGATAGCGGTACCAATGCCGGCGGTTGCCAGACCCCCGGTATTGCAGTGGGTCAGCAGGCGGCTGCCGGGTTTCACCAGCTCGGCGCCGTGATCGGCAATGCGATCGCACAATTGACGATCTTCTTCCACCAGGCGTAGCGCTTCTTCCACCATTGCCGGCACCCAGTGCGGTTGTGCCAGTGCCAGCTTCATGCGGTCCAGGTTGTTCATCAGGTTGACCGCCGTCGGTCGTGAGGCGCGCAGGGTGATCAGCGCCTGCTCCAGTTCCTCACGCGGTAAGCCGCGTTCCGCCAGCAGAGCCAATAACAGGCTGGCAGACAGGCCGATCAGCGGCGCACCCCGCACCCGCAAGGTGAGAATATGATCAACCAGCTGTTCCACGCTGTCGCAGGTCCGCCACTGTTTTTCCTGCGGCAAAGCCTGCTGGTCGAGGATCCAAAGTCGGTTGTCACTCAGGGTCAAACTGGTGGTGTTAAGCGCTTGCATCGGCGGTTAATTCCTTGTTGCGTAGTTATTGCATCTGGAAAGCTATTCTGCCAACATGACTTCCGGATGTATAGACGTCCAAATGCTTTTACGTCTAAAAAAATATAATCGCTGGGTCAGTGAGAAAGTTCAGAGGGGTTGGGAATGTCGCATTATCGTACGTTTACTGCTGCTGATGCCGTTGAGTATGCCCGTCAATATGGGCAGTTAGCCGATCCCCAGGCGTTGGTGAGCGCTGACGAGATTGGTGACGGTAATCTGAACCTGGTGTTCAAGATCCGCGATCGTGATGGTGTGAGCCGGGTGATAGTCAAACAGGCGCTGCCGTATGTTCGATGCGTGGGCGAATCCTGGCCGTTAACCCTGGATCGCGCACGTATTGAAGCGGAAACCCTGTTGATCCATGGCGGTTTTTGTCCAAGGCATACGGTAAAGGTGTTGTATCACGATCCTGAACTGGCGGTGATGGTGCAGGAAGATCTTTCTGATCACCATATCTGGCGCAGTGAGTTACTCAAGGGGCACTATTACCCGTTGGCTGCCGGGCAACTGGCGGAGTATTTGGCGCAAACCCTGTTCCATACTTCTGACTTTTATCAGACCGCGCAGGAGAAAAAAGCGGAGGTTAGTCGCTTTAGTAACCCCGAACTGTGCCAGATCACCGAAGATCTGTTCTTTACCGATCCCTATATTGACCATGAGCGTAATCAGTTTGATCCGGTGCTGTTGCCGCAGGTCCTTGAGCTGCGTGACGATGCGGCACTGAGGCTGGCGGTCGCCGGATTGAAGCATCGTTTCCTGAGCAAGGCGGAAGCGCTGTTGCACGGTGATATCCACAGCGGCTCGGTTTTTGTCGCGGAAGGCAAGCTGAAGGCGATAGACGCCGAGTTTGGTTTCTATGGCCCGATCGGTTTCGACGTCGGTAGCGTATTGGGCAATTTGTTACTGAACTATTGCGGTCTGCCAGGGCTTTTGGGGCCGCGTGACGCCGCTGCCGGGCGCGAGCAGCGCTTGCAGGATGTTCGCGAACTCTGGCTGATTTTTGCCGATCGTTTCCTGGCATTGTGTCACCAACAGACACGAGAACTGGCGCTGGCAGTTCCGGGCTACGCCGAACAGTTTCTGCAACAGGTGTGGACCGATGCGGTTGGTTACTGTGGTAGTGAGTTGATCCGTCGCACCATAGGTCTGGCGCACGTTGCCGATCTGGACAGCATCAGCGATGACGATATGCGTGCCGAATGCCAGCGCAGTGCGTTGAGTCTGGGCCGCGCGCTGATCGTCAACGCGTCGCAAATCGAACATATCGACGCGTTGTTGGCGCGCATCCGCCAGAACGGCTAAGCCTCCTGGATGTGGTGAAAAGGGTGCTCATGGATCCGTCGCTAACAACCAACAGGCGGGGGCAAGCCCCGCCGTTGGGTTGCCTTACCCTTCGGGTTCGTAAGCCAAAATGGCGGCAACCTCCGTGTCTCCCAGTGTGATGCGCAGTTCACATAGCGAACCGCGAGTGATCCACATCAGCGCGATCAGCGTGATGCAGATAATCATCAGCCTCAGAACGACCCGTTCCTGCTGCATTTTTGACCTCCTTATCCTTGCCTTGCGGCGGGGAAGAGGCTAACCTGACGTTGTTGGACGTTCAGAGTGGCCTCGGGTTGATTACATCGACTCGGGGCCTTTCTCTTTCTATCCGTTAGCAAGGCTCCGGACAGAAAGATCCAGAGCACCCATCCGCAGTCTATCCGATAATCCCCAGGGTTAAATTAGCCGTTCTGGTAAGGTGCGGAGCACCGCGCAGTTTTGAACGGAATGCCGGTGAAAGGGGGCGATGATGCAAATCCGTAAGTCTGGCAGGGGGAAGGGTGCTCATGGATCCGTCGCTAACAACCAACAGGCGGGGCAAGCCCCGCCGTTGGGTTGCCTTACCCTTCGGTTTCGTAAGCCAAAATGGCGGCAACCTCCGTGTCTCCCAGTGTGATGCGCAGTTCACATAGCGAACCGCGAGTGATCCACATCAGCGCTATCAGCGTGATGCAGATAATCATCAGCCTCAGAACGACCCGTTCCTGCTGCATTTTTGACCTCCTTATCCTTGCCTTGCGGCGGGTAAGAGGCTAACCTGATGTTGTTTGGACATACAGAGTGGCCTCGGGTTGATAATATCGACTCGGGGCCTTTCTCTTTCTATCCGTTACCAAGGCTCCGGACAGAAAGATCCAGAGCACCCATCCGCAGTCTATCCGATTATCCCCAGGGTTAAATTAGCCGTTCTGATAACGTTGCGAAGCTCTGCGCATTTATGGGGATAAATAGAAAAGGGGCGATGATTATCGCCCCTGGGTAAGTCAGTTTATTGCAGTTACGCGGCTTCGGTGTGTTTCTGGCGCTTATCCTGCTTGAGCAACTTTTCCGGCTTACTGGCCGCCAGCGCATCCGGCTCAAAGTCATCCACGTTGATGGAACGCAAACGGCTCTCTTCGGCTTTCACCAGGATCTTCGCTTCGTCGGCGTTAATCTTGCCTTCTTCCAGCGCACGCTGCGCCAGACGATCCAGTCGGGTGAACGGCAGGTTCTTACCGGCCGCCTTGCACAGACGATCGTGGATCGGCTCGGCGGCGATCACGTCAACCAATGCGGCTTCCAGCAGGCCGACCGGGTTATGCTCACTTGGCGTCAGATACTGACCACGACCCAGACGGCTACGGGTGGCGGACGGTTGTTGGATAATCTTGGCCAACTGGTGATCCAGACGGTCAGACGGTGCAGTATGCACGCGGCCTAACGGGAAGATAACCAGACGCATCACGCCGGCGATAAAGCGGTTCGGGAAGTTGCGCAGCAGATCGTCCAGCGCCTGTTCTGCCTGATGCAGACTGTCCTGTACGGCCCAATGTACCAGCGGCAAATCTTCTTTCTGACGGCCTTCATCTTCAAAGCGTTTCAGCGAAGCGGAAGCCAGGTACATTTGGCTGAGGATATCTCCCAGACGGGCGGAAATACGCTCACGGCGCTTCAGGCTGCCGCCCAGTACGCCCATGGAAACGTCCGACAGCAGCGCCAGGTTAGCGCTCAGGCGGTTCAACTGCTGGTAGTAACGACGAGTTGCATCTTTGGTCGGTGTACTGCTGGTGCGGCCGTTGGTCAGACCCAGCCAGAAGCTGCGTACCTTGTTGCTGCCCACGTGGCCCAGATGGCCGAACAGCAATTTGTCATAGGCGTTCAGGTCGTTATTCTGCGCTGCCGCCATTTCGTCCAGCACATAAGGATGGCAACGGATCGCACCCTGACCGAAGATCATCATGGTACGGGTCAGGATGTTGGCGCCTTCTACCGTGATAGCGATAGGCGCGCCCTGATAGGCACGGGCCAGGAAGTTGGATTTACCCAGCATGATGCCTTTACCGCCGGCGATATCCATTGCATCAATGATTGCCTGCTGGCCGCGGTGGGTACAGTGGTATTTAACGATGGCCGACAGCACGGCCGGTTTCTCGCCCAGCATCAGACCACTGGTGATAAGCGTAGCCGCTGCATCCATCACATAAGTGTTACCGGCGATACGCGCCAGCGGTTCTTCAATACCTTCCATCTTGCCGATCGACAGCTTGAACTGACGGCGGATATGGGCGTATGCGCCTATTCCCAGCGCCATGGACTTCACGCTACCGGTAGAGTTGGAAGGCAGGGTGATACCGCGACCTACCGACAGGCACTCAACCAGCATACGCCAGCCCTGACCGGCCATTTTTGGCCCGCCGATGATGTAATCAATCGGGACGAACACGTCATTGCCGCGAGTCGGACCGTTCTGGAACGGCACGTTCAGCGGGAAGTGACGGTTGCCGATTTCAACACCCGGCGTGCTGGTTGGGATCAGCGCACAGGTGATGCCCGGTGATTCATTGGTGCTCAGCAGGTGGTTCGGGTCATACAGTTTGAACGCCAGGCCCAGCACGGTCGCCACCGGTGCCAATGTGATATAGCGTTTGTTCCAGGTCAGGCGCATGCCCAGAACCTGTTCGCCTTGCCACTCGCCCATGCAGACGGTGCCGACGTCCGGAATGGCACCGGCATCGGAACCCGCTTCCGGGCTGGTCAGGGCGAAACAAGGGATCTCGTCGCCGCGCGCCAGGCCTGGCAGGTAATGGTTTTTCTGTTCGTCAGTACCGTAATGTTGCAGCAGTTCGCCCGGACCGAGGGAGTTCGGCACGCCGACGGTGATGGCCAGAATGCCGGAAACACCGGACAGTTTTTGCAGTACGCGTGCCTGAGCATAAGGAGAGAAGTCCAGGCCGCCGTATTCTTTCTTGATGATCATCGCGAAGAAGCGGTGTTCTTTCAGGTATGCCCAAAGTTCCGGAGGCAAATCGGCCAGTTCATGGGTGATCTGGAAGTCGTTGGCCATGCGGCAGGCTTCTTCCACCGGACCGTCGATAAACGCCTGTTCTTCGGCGGTCAACTGCGGTTTCGGGTAGTTATGCAGCTTGTTCCAGTCCGGCGTACCGCGGAACAGATCGCCCTCCCACCAGGTGGTCCCGGCTTCGATCGCTTCCTTTTCGGTGGTGGACATTGGCGGCATCACCTTGCGGAACGCGCGCAGCGCCGGTGCAGACAGCAACGAACGGCGCAGTGACGTGACGTTCAGTGGCAGCAGAATAATCGCCAGCGGCAGCAGCATCCAGAAGGTCCACAGACCGATGGCGCCCATGGCGGCGGTGTATGCCAGAAGAATAAGGCTACTGAGGGTGAGGTTCACTCGGTGATAAAACACCACACCAATGAGTGCCAGTAAAACAACAATACTAAGAACCATCATAAGAAGCTCCGAAGTGGCAAGAGGTCTGACCTGTTGTGTGTATGTAATAGGTTTTAGTACAACCCCATATTTTTATCAATGCATTTACAGTTTAATTACAACTTAAGTCACAAACTGACCGCATCAATCATCAAAAACCTCATCGGCGCCTCAACCGGGCTGCTGTTTGACTGACAATGCTTCTCGGTTTTTCCCCGATCCGTTACACTGCGGGGCGGAAGATTGACGATAACAAGAGGTTCCTCATGTACCACGACCTTATTCGTAGTGAACTGAACGAAGCGGCCGATACCCTGGCGAAATTTATCAATGACGACGCCAATATCGACGCGATCCAACGCGCAGCCGTGCTGCTGGCCGATTCCTTTAAAGCCGGTGGGAAAGTCATTTCTTGCGGTAACGGTGGCTCCCACTGTGACGCGATGCACTTTGCCGAAGAGCTGACTGGCCGCTACCGTGAAAACCGTCCGGGTTATCCGGCGATTGCCATTTCCGACGTTAGCCACCTGTCTTGCGTCAGCAACGACTTTGGTTACGAGTATGTATTTTCACGCTATGTGGAAGCGGTAGGCCGTGAAGGCGACGTATTGCTGGGTATTTCCACCTCAGGCAATTCCGGCAACATCATTAAAGCCATCGAAGCGGCGCGCGCCAAAGGGATGAAAGTGATCACCCTGACCGGCAAAGACGGCGGCAAAATGGCCGGTTCTGCCGATGTGGAAATCCGCGTACCGCACTTCGGTTACGCAGACCGCATTCAGGAAATTCATATCAAAGCGATCCACATCTTGATTCAGCTGATTGAAAAAGAGATGGTTAAGGCTTAACGGCTTTAGGGGGCATGGCGCCCCCGTTAATAATGCACAGGGGCGCAGTTGATCGCGCCCGAATAGACGGTGTCAGTGGGAGTTAAGGAGTGGCTGGCGATGTGTGAATTGCTCGGGATGAGCGCAAACGTACCGACCGATATTTGCTTTAGCTTTACCGGGCTGGTTCAGCGCGGTGGCCGTACCGGGCCACATAAAGATGGTTGGGGCATTACCTTCTATGAAGGGAACGGTTGCCGCACGTTTAAGGATCCCCAGCCGAGTTTCGACTCGCCGATCGCCCGTCTGGTGCAGGAATACCCGATCAAATCCTGCGCGGTGGTATCGCATATCCGTCAGGCCAATCGCGGTGAAGTGGCGCTGGAGAATACCCACCCGTTTACCCGCGAACTTTGGGGCCGTAACTGGACCTACGCGCACAATGGCCAGTTGAAAGGCTACCGTCAGTTGGAAACCGGCACTTTCCGCCCGGTCGGCCAGACTGACAGCGAGTACGCTTTCTGCTGGCTGCTGCATCAGCTTTCCCTGAAATACCCGCGTACCCCGAGCCGTTGGCCGCCGGTGTTCCGTTATATCGCTCTGCTGGCGGATCAACTGCGTCAGAAGGGGGTATTTAATATGTTGCTGTCGGATGGGCGCTTTGTGATGGCTTATTGCTCCACCAACCTGTATTGGATCACGCGGCGCGCGCCGTTTGGCAAAGCCACGTTACTCGATCAGGATGTGGAGATTGATTTTCAGCAGCAGACCACACCCAACGATGTGGTCACGGTGATTGCTACCCAGCCGCTGACGGCGAATGAAACCTGGCACAAGATTGCGCCAGGCGAATTCGCATTATTTCACTTCGGTGAGCGGCTTGGTCTGAGCGAAGGGATTGGTACTGACAGCGGGAGCCGTGTTTGACGCATACTGCGTCATCTGGCCGCTGCTCAGCACGGGTTGACCCAAGACGTACTGACCATTGGCTACGCTGACCATCGGTGGCTGGTGGTTTTTGACAAAGTAGTCATAGCCCGGTTTCAGCTGACGCCAGAAGGCGATGTAGCTGGAAGAACTGTGGCGTTTCAGGTTCTTATCGGTCATGCGGAACGGATAGATACTGATATCAATCCGGTTCTGTCCGTAGGCGAACGCAGCTTCGACGTAGCGGTAAATCTCATCCATATAGGTGTTGGTCATCGCATAACAACCAATCGATTTACATTCACCGTGGATCATCAGATAAGCGCCGGAATAGCCCTGTGATTTATCGTAATCATTTGGGAAGCCGATATTGATTGCCCGATAATACTTGCTGTCGGGTTTCAGATGGCGCGCGTCGACGCTATAAAAGCCTTCCGGACTCTTAAAGTCACCTTCACGGCGTTTCGGGCCGAGGCCGCCGGAGAAATTACAGATTTGGAAAGAGTTCACCAGACGGAATTCGTTGCCCATTTTGGCATACAATTCCAGCGTGCGTTCTTCTTTGAAGATCTGAATATAGACCGGTGAACCCACTAATTGCTGCTTAACTACCGGAACCTCGGGAACCTGCTCGCTGGCGCTGCAGGCCGTGATCATCGGCATAGAAAAAAGCATCGCAAACAACAACGCGATTTTGCTCATTATTATTCCTGCTTATATTTATCTGTCGGCTCAATGCAATTGGCCAACATGCCACTGATTATTGTTTTACGGTCTTAAAACACCGCCAGATTACCAGTGTGTTCTTTTTTAGCAATATGCGATGTGTATAAAAAAACTACAAACTTCGATAAAAGTGAATCTATAGGCAGATTTTAACGATTAGTCGCGTAAAACGGCCGAAATTTAATTGTGTTTGCTTGACTCAGGTCACTGCCTGACGCAGAAAAATGTTGTGGAAAATGTTAATATTCCGGCTCGAATAAATGCGCAAAAAATGGACGCAGGAGTTAATCAACGGAATGTACGTTAGCCCATTTTATCAGTGCGAAAGATTTCATGTTGAGCGTGATGCCGTTGCGCTCAACCCAGAGGCTGCTGATGCGGCCTCATCATCCAGGCATCGTCAGTACCAGCCTCTGGGGTCGGTAAGACGTGTGAAACTAACCAACATCGTATAAAACCTATGATTAAAATCAGAAAAGGGTTAGACCTGCCAATTGCCGGAACCCCGGTTCAGGCGATTCAGGACGGCCCAGTCATTCAGCATGTCGCCCTGCTTGGGGAAGATTACGTCGGAATGCGCCCGTCTATGCTGGTGCAGGAAGGCGAGAGCGTTAAAAAAGGCCAGGCACTGTTTGAAGATAAAAAGACCCCCGGGGTTTTCTTCACCGCGCCTGCCAGTGGTCGCATTGTGGCCATCAATCGCGGTGAACGACGCGTATTGCAGTCGGTCGTCATTGCCGTTGAAAACGGCGGCGATGATCAACTGGAGTTCGCTCATTTTCCGGTCGCCGAACTGGCGATGCTGCCGCGCGAACAGGTTGAAAGCGAACTGATCGCCAGTGGTCTGTGGACCGCACTGCGCACCCGTCCCTTCAGCAAAACACCGGCACCGGGCACCAGCCCACGCGCCATCTTCGTTACCGCCATCGACAGCCAGCCGCTGGCCGCCGATCCGCAGGTGATCATTTCCGAGCAGTTGACGGCGTTTAACGCCGGGCTGGCGGTATTGGCTCGCCTGACTGACGGCAAGGTGCACGTTTGTCATGCCGCAGGGGTGACCCTGGGCAAGCAGCCCGATGCGCAGGTGACCTATAACGAATTCGCCGGTCCGCATCCTGCCGGGCTGGTGGGCACCCATATTCATTTCCTCGAGCCGGTCAGTTTGAAAAAAACCGTCTGGCATATCGGCTATCAGGACGCGATTGCCATCGGCACCTTGTTCACTACCGGCAAGCTCGATACCCGCCGGGTAGTGGCACTGGCCGGGCCGCAGGTGGAACAGCCGGTACTGCTGCGCACCCGGTTGGGCGCCAGCATCGACGAACTGACCGCCGGCCGTCTGAAAGCGGGCGAGAACCGGGTCATTTCCGGCTCGGTGCTGAGCGGCACCCACGTCGCCGGGCCGAACGCTTACCTTGGCCGTTTCCACTCGTTGGTTTCCGTGCTGCAGGAAGGGCGTGATAAAGAGCTGTTCGGTTGGATTGCCCCATCACCGGATAAATTCTCCATTACCCGCACCACGCTGGGCCACTTCCTGAAGAACAAGCTGTTTGCCTTCTCGACC
This sequence comes from Serratia sp. BW106, assembly GCF_002607755.1. Classification (NCBI taxonomy): domain Bacteria; kingdom Pseudomonadati; phylum Pseudomonadota; class Gammaproteobacteria; order Enterobacterales; family Yersiniaceae; genus Serratia; species Serratia sp. BW106. Next base: position 76,750 of record NZ_MCGS01000034.1, on the reverse strand, counting down.
ACGACTCACGGCGGTGAGCGTGCGATGGTGCCGATCGGCAACTACGAGCGGGTAATGCCGCTGGATATCCTGCCGACCCTGCTGCTGCGTGACCTGCTGGCGGGTGACAGTGACAGCGCGCAGGCGCTGGGCTGTCTGGAGCTGGATGAAGAAGATCTGGCGCTGTGCACCTTTGTTTGCCCCGGCAAGTATGAATACGCTCCGGTGCTGCGCGATGTGCTGACCAAGATTGAGCAGGAAGGATAACCGATGGGCCTGAAGAATTTTTTTGAAAAGATCGAGCATCACTTCACTCCGGGCGGCAAGCTGGAAAAGTGGTACCCGCTGTATGAAGCGACCACCACGGTGTTCTATACCCCGGGGCAGGTGACGCGTGGTGCTTCGCACGTGCGCGATGCTATCGATCTGAAACGCATGATGATCCTGGTGTGGCTGGCGGTCTTCCCGGCGATGTTCTGGGGGATGTACAACGTCGGCCAGCAGGCCATTCCGGCACTGCACCACCTTTACAGTGGCGATCAACTGCAGCAGGTGCTGGCGGGCGATTGGCACTACCGGTTGGCGCAATGGCTCGGAGCCTCGCTGGCGGCGGACGCGGGCTGGATCAGCAAAATGGTGCTGGGTGCCTGCTATTTCCTGCCAATTTATGCCGTGGTGTTCCTGGTGGGGGGCTTCTGGGAGGTGCTGTTCGCGGTCATTCGCAAGCATGAGATTAACGAAGGCTTCTTCGTCACCTCGATTCTGTTTGCGCTGATTGTGCCGCCAACGCTGCCGCTGTGGCAGGCCGCGCTGGGTATTACCTTCGGCGTAGTGGTAGCCAAAGAGATATTCGGCGGCACCGGACGCAACTTCCTTAACCCGGCGTTGGCGGGGCGTGCGTTCCTGTTCTTCGCTTACCCGGCGCAGATTTCCGGTGACCTGGTGTGGACCTCCGCCGACGGTTTCTCCGGCGCGACTCCGCTGGCACAGTGGAGCGCGGGCGGGGCACACAGCCTGAGCAACGTGGCTACCGGCCATTCCATTAGCTGGATGGACGCGTTTCTCGGCAACATCCCCGGCTCGGTCGGTGAAGTCTCCACGCTGATGATCCTGCTCGGCGGGGCGATAATCCTGTTTGGCCGCGTGGCTTCCTGGCGCATTGTCGCCGGTGTGATGCTCGGCATGATGGCTACCGCCTTCCTGTTCAATTCGATCGGCTCTACCACCAACCCGCTGTTCGCCATGCCGTGGTACTGGCATCTGGTGTTGGGGGGCTTCGCCTTCGGTATGATCTTTATGGCTACCGACCCGGTTTCTGCCTCGTTTACCAACAAGGGGAAATGGTGGTACGGCATTCTGATTGGCGTGATGTGCGTGCTGATCCGGGTGGTCAACCCGGCCTATCCGGAAGGCATGATGCTGGCGATCCTGTTTGCCAACCTGTTCGCGCCGCTGTTCGATTACCTGGTGGTGCAGGCCAACATCAAGCGGAGAAAAGCCCGTGGCGAATGAATCTAAAAACGACAGCATCGGTAAAACGCTGCTGGTGGTACTGCTGCTGTGCCTGGTGTGTTCTGTGGTGGTGGCGGGTTCCGCCGTCGGCCTGAAGTCCAAACAGCAGGAACAGAAGCTGCTCGACAAGCAGCGCAATATTCTCGACGTGGCCGGCTTGCTGCAGCCAAAAATGGAAGGTGAGCAGGTCAAGGCGCTGTTCACCCAACGTATCGAACCGCACCTGCTGGATTTGAACAGCGGTGAGTTTGTCACCGGTAAGGCGACGGCGTTCGATTTGGCTGCGGCCCTGCGTGATGACGCCAAAAGCGTAGCGCTGCCGGCGGCTGACGATCCGGCCGGCATCAAGCGTCGCAGCAATCAGGCTGAAATCTACCTGGTGCGCGACGACAGCGGTGCGGTCAACAAAATCGTGCTGCCCGTCTACGGCACCGGCCTGTGGTCGATGATGTACGCCTTTGTGGCGTTGGATAACGACGGCAACACGGTGAAAGGCATCACTTACTACCAGCAGGGGGAAACTCCGGGACTGGGCGGTGAAGTTGAGAATGCCAGCTGGCGCCAGCAGTGGATCGGTAAAAAGTTGTTTGACGACAACGGCCAACCGGCGATCCGCGTGGTGAAAGGCGGGGCGCGTCAGGGGGATGAACACGGGGTGGACGGCTTGTCCGGTGCCACGCTGACCTCCAACGGCGTGCAGCATACTTTTGACTTCTGGTTGGGCGAGCACGGCTTTGGCCCGTTCCTGCAAAAAGTTCGTGAAGGAGCGCTGAAAAATGGCTGATTCCAAAGAGATTAAACGGGTCCTTTTAGGGCCGTTGTTCGACAACAACCCGATTGCCTTGCAGGTGTTGGGCGTCTGTTCCGCGCTGGCGGTAACCACCAAGCTGGAAACGGCGGTGGTGATGACCATTGCGGTGACGCTGGTCACCGCGTTCTCCAGCTTCTTTATTTCCCTGATCCGTCACCATATTCCGAACAGCGTACGCATCATCGTACAGATGGCGATTATTGCCTCACTGGTCATCGTGGTCGATCAGTTGCTGCGCGCCTATGCGTTTGAAATCTCCAAGCAGCTGTCGGTATTTGTCGGCTTGATCATCACAAACTGTATCGTGATGGGGCGCGCCGAGGCGTATGCCATGAAGTCTCCGCCGATCGAGAGCTTTATGGACGGCATTGGTAACGGGCTGGGCTATGGGGTGATCCTGGTGCTGGTCGGCTTCCTGCGTGAGCTGTTCGGTTCCGGCAAGCTGTTTGGCATTCCGGTGCTGGAAACGGTGCAGAACGGCGGCTGGTATCAACCGAACGGCCTGTTCCTGCTGGCACCGAGCGCGTTCTTTATCATCGGCCTGCTGATTTGGGCGCTACGCACCCTGAAACCAGCGCAGATCGAAAAGGAGTAATGGCCGATGGAACATTATATCAGCCTGTTTGTACGCGCGGTGTTCGTTGAGAACATGGCGTTGGCGTTCTTCCTGGGGATGTGTACCTTCCTGGCGGTGTCGAAAAAGGTGTCGACCGCCTTTGGTCTGGGTATCGCGGTAACGCTGGTGCTCGGGATCTCCGTACCGGTGAACAACCTGGTCTACAACCTGATCCTGCGCGACGGTGCGCTGGTGGAAGGCGTTGATCTGAGCTTCCTTAACTTCATTACCTTTATCGGCGTGATTGCGGCGCTGGTGCAGATTCTGGAGATGATCCTCGATCGCTTCTTCCCGTCGCTGTACAACGCACTCGGCATTTTCCTGCCATTGATCACCGTGAACTGCGCCATCTTTGGCGGCGTGTCCTTCATGGTGCAACGTGACTACAACTTCGTCGAATCGGTGGTGTATGGCTTCGGCTCCGGCACCGGCTGGATGTTGGCGATTGTCGCGATGGCGGGGATCCGCGAAAAACTCAAGTATGCCAATGTCCCCGCAGGGTTGCGCGGCCTGGGCATTACCTTTATCACCACCGGGCTGATGGCGTTGGGCTTTATGTCCTTCTCCGGTGTTCAGTTGTAAAGGCGGGAAGAATTTATGGAAATTATTTTAGGCGTCGCGATGTTTACCGGCATCGTTATGGTGCTGGTGCTGCTCATCCTGTTTGCCAAATCCAAGCTGGTGAACACCGGTGACATTGCGGTGGAAGTGAACGGCGATCTCGACAAAAGCTTTACCGCTCCGGCGGGCGACAAGCTGCTGAATATGCTCTCCAGCCAGGGGATCTTTGTTTCGTCTGCCTGCGGCGGCGGCGGTTCTTGCGGCCAGTGTCGGGTGGTGATCAAAGAGGGCGGCGGCGATATCCTGCCGACCGAGCTGTCGCACATCAACAAGCGTGAAGCGAAAGAGGGCTGTCGCCTGGCTTGCCAGGTGAACGTGAAGCAGAACCTGAAAATCGAGCTGCCGGAAGAAATTTTTGGCGTGAAGAAGTGGGAATGCGAAGTTATCTCCAATGATAACAAAGCCACCTTTATCAAAGAGCTGAAGCTGAAAATCCCTGATGGGGAAGACGTGCCGTTCCGCGCCGGTGGGTTTATCCAGATTGAAGCGCCGGCACATGACATCAGCTATGCCGATTTTGAAGTGCCGGACGAATACCGTGGCGACTGGGACAAGTTCAACCTGTTCCGCTATCGCTCAGTGGTGAATGAAACCACGGTGCGCGCCTACTCAATGGCCAACTACCCGGACGAGAAGGGCATCATCATGCTCAACGTGCGTATCGCTACGCCGCCACCGCGTGATCCGGACGTGCCACCGGGCATTATGTCTTCTTATATCTGGTCGTTGAAAGCCGGTGACAAGGTGACCATCTCCGGGCCGTTCGGCGAGTTCTTCGCCAAGGAGACCGACGCGGAAATGATCTTTATCGGCGGTGGTGCCGGTATGGCTCCGATGCGTTCACATATCTTTGACCAGCTCAACCGCCTGAAGTCGAAGCGTAAAATCACCTTCTGGTACGGCGCGCGTTCACTGCGTGAAATGTTCTACGAGGAAGATTTCAACCAACTGCAGGCAGAGAACGAGAACTTCACCTGGCATGTGGCGCTTTCCGATCCGCAGCCTGAGGATAACTGGACGGGTTACACCGGCTTTATCCATAATGTTCTGCTGGAGAACTATCTGCGTAACCACCCGGCGCCGGAAGACTGCGAATTCTACATGTGTGGTCCGCCAATGATGAACGCCGCGGTGATCAAGATGTTGAAAGATCTGGGCGTCGAAGACGAAAATATCATGCTTGATGACTTTGGTGGCTAAATGCGTGCAGGGGCAATGAAGGGGTTAATGACCACGGTGGCGCTCAGCGCTACCCTGTTATTGACCGGCTGCGGACCGGAGCAGGTGAATCTCGATGGCAAAACCATGGGGACCTCTTATTCGATCCGCTATGTCACCGGGGACGACACGCCGTCTGCCACCAAAATGCAGGCGGAGATCGACAAGCGCCTGGAATTGGTGAACGACCAAATGTCCACCTACCGGCCGGGCTCTGAACTGAGCCGCTTCAACGCCAGCCGCGCGGTGGATAAACCCTTCCCGGTATCGGCAGCGACCACCGAGGTGGTGCTGGAGGCGTTGCGTATCAACCGCGTCACCGACGGTGCGCTGGATGTGACCGTCGGGCCGTTGGTTAATCTGTGGGGCTTTGGCCCGGAAGGCCGCCCGGACAAAGTACCGAGCGCCGCCGAGCTGGAGCAACGCCGCGCCTGGACCGGGATCGACAAGCTGTCGGTGCAGGGTAACGCATTGGTAAAGAGCATTCCTGAGCTGTATGTCGATCTTTCCTCGATCGCCAAGGGCTATGGGGTGGATGTGATTGCCCAGTACCTGCAATCGCAGCAGGTTAAGAACTACATGGTGGATATTGGCGGTGAGGTACGGACTCGCGGCCATAACGGTGAGAAAAAACCGTGGCGTATCGCCATTGAACGGCCAACCGCCGGCATGGAGCAGAAGGCGCAGTTGGTGATCCAACCGGGCGAGATGTCGATCGCTACTTCGGGGGATTACCGCAACTACTTCGAGCAGGGCGGCGTGCGTTATTCGCATACCATAGATCCGGTCACCGGCAAGCCGATCCACCACCATCTGGTCTCGGTCACCGTGTTGAGCCCGACCTGTATGGCTGCCGACGGCCTGTCGACCGGGCTGAACGTACTGGGGCCGGAACGCGGCATGGCGCTGGCGAACCTGATGGGGATCCCGGTGTTCATGATTGTGAAAACCGCTAAAGGTTTTGAAGAGCGCTACTCCGAGGCGTTCAAACCCTATTTGAATAAGAGCTGATGAGGTCGCTATGTTGACAGTATTTGTCGCCAGCTTCGTGTTGTTTCTGCTGATTGTCGGCGGGATGTCGTTGGGTTACGTGTTCAAGCGTAAAAGCCTGCAGGGCAGTTGCGGCGGCATTACGGCGCTGGGGATGGATAAAGTCTGCGACTGTCCTGAACCCTGCGATGCCCGTAAAAAGCGTCTGGAGAAAGAGGCGTTGCGCCAGCAGCAGTTGGAAAAACACCGGATCATCTGAATAACAGGGGCGCATGCAGCGCCCCTTTTTTTATCGGTTATTTAGCCTTAACGAAGCTCTTTGCTTCGGCCGGTGAGTTGACCATAACCCCATCCACGCCTAGCGCCAACGCCTGCTGGTATTCCGCCGGTGAGTTGATACCGAACAGAATGATGTGCGCCGGTCCTTGCGAACGGAAGCAGTCGATCGATTCTTTATCCCAGGTCAGAAACGCCTTGGAGCGCCCTTCACCCAACGTAAATTTCTCCACCACTTCCACTTCACGTTTCAGTTCCAGCCCGTACCAGCGCGGTTGCTGATTGTCTGGCTTCAGCTCACACAGGTGTGACAGGCTGATATTCGCCAGCAGGTCGCGGGTTTCATCGCGGGTCTCAAAACGTTTAATCGCCGGTGGCAGCGCCTGCAGATATTTGGCATCGGTGGAGTACACGCGGGTGCGGTTCAGGCTGTGGGTCTTTTCCAGCGTTGCCAGCAGGGCTTTACCGAACTGGGCCGGGTCAGCGTCCGGTGATTTGATATCCAGATAGAAATTGACCTTGGGGAAGGCGTTGAGGATCTCATCCAGCCGGGGAATACCAATGCCCTTACCGCGGAACGGATGAGTCTCCCCTTTGGCAAATGACCAACCGGCGTCAACTTTTGCCAGTTGCGCGGCGGTAAAGGCAGAGACCAACCCCTGCTGATTGGTCAGCGCCTTTAGATCCGAAGGGCGGTACAACACAATCACCCCGTCTTTGGATTCCTGCAGGGTGATCCAAATGGCATCGGCACCGTTTTTCAGTGCGGTTTCAATGGCGACGCGGGTATTTTCAGGGGCGTCGGCCGTTCCACCACGGTGAGCGATAATGGCGGGGGCGGCGGTAGCGGCAAGGGATATCAGGGATAAGGCTGAAGCTAATAAATAGACTGATAATGTTTTCATGTAGGGCACCATCCTGTGCGTAGCGTTATTGTTATCAGTAAGCGCGGCGGTTAATTTGCCACAGCGTACTATTGAAAAATTACGCTTTTTTAACAAGTCGAAGATAATTGGGTGAAACCCTGTTTTCTCCGAGTGGAGCCGAGGCTTGAGCTTTCCATTGTTGCCTGTATACTTATACAGTGTTATTGGAGGCGAGATGCGTAAAATCATTCATGTCGATATGGACTGCTTCTTCGCGGCGGTAGAAATGCGCGACGATCCCAGCCTGCGCGATATTCCATTGGCGATCGGCGGCAGTGCCGACCGGCGTGGGGTGATCAGCACCGCCAACTATCCTGCCCGTCGCTATGGCGTGCACAGTGCGATGTCGACGGCGATGGCGCTCAAGCTTTGCCCACACCTGAAACTGCTGCCCGGCCGCATGGCGGCGTATAAAGAAGCCTCGCAGCATATCCGTGAAATCTTTGCCCGTTACACCCCGTTGATTGAGCCACTGTCACTGGATGAAGCCTATCTGGACGTGACTGACTGCAGCCAGTGCAACGGTTCGGCGACGCTGATCGCCGAACAAATCCGCCAGACTATCTCTGATGAACTCAACCTCACTGCCTCTGCCGGTATCGCGCCGATCAAGTTCCTCGCCAAGATTGCCTCAGAGCTGAATAAACCGAACGGACAATACGTCATCACGCCGGCGCAGGTGCCGGCGTTTTTACAGCAGTTGCCGCTGAGTAAAATTCCCGGCGTGGGCAAAGTCACGGCCAAACGGCTGGAAGAAGTGGGGCTAATCACCTGTGCCGACGTGCAGCAGTATGATCTGGTGTTGTTGTTAAAGCGCTTCGGCAAATTTGGCCGGGTCCTGTGGGAGCGTTGTCAGGGGATCGATCTGCGTGAGGTCTCGTCAGAGCGGCTGCGTAAGTCGGTGGGGGTGGAGCGTACGCTGGCGGAAGATATTCATGACTGGGAAGATTGTGAAACACTGATTGTCGACAAGCTTTATCCCGAGCTGGAACTGCGGTTGCGTAAGGTGAAACCGGATCTGCACATCGCCCGGCAAGGGGTAAAATTCAAGTTTCAGGATTTCCAGCAAACCACCCAGGAACACGTCTGGCCGGTACTGAATAAAGACGATTTGATCAACGTGGCGCGGCAGGTCTGGCGCGAGCGGCGTGAAGGGCGCGGGGTGCGACTGGTCGGGTTGCACGTGACGCTATTGGATCCGCAGCTGGAGCGGCAACTGCTGCTGCCCTGGGAATAACAAAGGCGCAAATATTTGCGCCTTTGGTTTAATCACTAAATCATCTGTAACATTACGCGCGCTCTGGGATGGCCTTCAGCAGTGCGGTCAGCAATTTCCAATACAGACCCACGCTTTCGATATGCACCTGCTCATCCGGCGAGTGTGGCCCAGTGATGGTTGGCCCAATCGATACCATATCCATATTCGGGTACGGCTTTTTGAACAGGCCGCATTCCAGACCGGCGTGGATCACCATGATGTTCGGCGTCTTGTTGAACAGGTCCTGATAGATCTCGCGCACCAGATGCATGACCGGTGAGTCTGCGTCCGGCTGCCAGCCTGGGTAGCCGCCTTTTGGTGCGACCTTGGCGTTGGCCAACTGGCCCAGTGCGGTCAGCATGCCGACCACGTAGTCTTTACCGCTGTCGATCAGCGAGCGGATCAGGCAGATGATTTCTGCTTCGCTGTCGCTGGTGGTAACCACGCCCACGTTCAGTGAGGTTTCCACCACGCCTTTCACCGCGTCGCTCATGCGGATCACACCGTTTGGCGTACCGTTCAGCAGTGCCACAAAACGCTGTTGGCTATCGGCAGTCATCGCCTGAGAGGTGCTGGTGACAGGCTCCAGCAGCACGGTGATGTTCTTCTCTTTGGCCGCCAGTTCGTTTTGCAGGGTCGCCAGGAACGCCTGGCTCAGCGCTTTCAGCGCATCGGCTTTCTCGGCCGGTACGGCAACCACCGCAGAGGCTTCACGCGGGATAGCATTACGCAGCGTGCCGCCGTTCAGATCCAGCAGGCGCAGGTTCAGCTCAGCGCTATGATCGAACAGGAAGCGTGCCAGCAGTTTGTTGGCGTTGCCCAGCCCGACGTGGATATCAGCGCCAGAGTGGCCGCCTTTCAGGCCTTTGAGCGTCAGTTTCAGGGTTTGATAACCGGCAGGCAAGGCTTCGCGCTGCAGCGGCAGGGTGGTGATGAAATCAATACCCCCGGCGCAACCCATGTAGATCTCGCCTTCCTCTTCGGAGTCGGTGTTGATCAGGATATCCGCCTGCAGCCAGTTCGCCTGCAGGCCGAATGCGCCGTCCATACCTGCTTCTTCGGTCATGGTCAGCAGCACTTCCAGTGGACCGTGCTCGACGCTGTCGTCGGCCAACACGGCCAGCGCGGAAGCCATACCGATACCGTTGTCGGCACCCAGCGTGGTACCACGGGCCTTGATCCACTCGCCGTCAATGTACGGCAGGATCGGATCTTTGGCGAAGTCGTGCACGGTGTCGTTATTTTTCTGCGGCACCATATCCAGGTGCGCCTGCAGGGCGACCGGCTTGCGGTTTTCCATGCCTTTGGTGGCAGGTTTACGCAGCAGGATGTTGCCTACATGGTCACGCTCGGCGTGCAGGTGTTTCTCTTTGGCCCACTCGAGGATGTGCTGTGCCAGCGCTTCTTCATGATAAGAAGGATGCGGAATAGAGCAGATTTTGGCAAAAATATCCCACAGCGGCTGTGGCGAAAGTTGAGACAATTCAGACACTATAAGTCTCCTGTAACAGCATTCTCGGCAATGCGGGAATGCCGCTCGGTTAGGGTTAGGGGCATCTGTGCTTCGTGGCACGATCTCCAGAGAATATCACTTTCTTCCGGGCGGTGCCCGTGCCGTATTGCGCTGTTTAAGCGCTTGATCACACTAGTTTGATGCGTCATTGCTCATTTATGCAGCATCAATCACCAGACGAAATACTTATGATTTCCAAGGTACAACTGGTATTTGGTGCGTCCAGTCTTTATAATCTCGCGCAACCTTTTTTCCCCTGATTACTGAGTAAGCCGCACCACTGCTGGCTGGGACACCATTCTATGAGCGAAAAATACGTTGTTACCTGGGACATGCTGCAAATGCAAGCGCGCAAACTGGCTCACCGCCTGCTGCCTGCTGACCAATGGAAGGGCATTATTGCCGTCAGCCGTGGCGGTCTGGTTCCGGCCTCTCTGTTAGCGCGTGAGTTGAGCATCCGTTATGTGGATACCGTCTGCATCTCCAGCTATGACCATGACAACCAACGCGAAATGAAAGTGCTCAAGCGCGCCGAAGGCGACGGTGAAGGCTTTATCGTGATCGACGATCTGGTGGATACCGGCGGCACCGCGAAAGCGATCCGTGATATGTACCCGAAAGCGCATTTCGTCACCATCTTCGCCAAGCCGGCAGGTCGTCCGCTGGTTGACGACTATGTGGTTGATATCCCACAGGATACCTGGATCGAGCAGCCATGGGACATGGCGGTGACCTTCGTGCCACCGATCGGCGGCCGTTAAGCTAGCCACGCTGACTCACTAAAACGCCCGGTTCTGCCGGGCGCTTGCGTTATTTTGCTTTATCGCTCCAGAGTTAGGTACACTACCTCCAGTTGATTAGGCTGTTTGCGGCCTATTACCAGATTTACGGAGGCTGTTGTTACCATGGCACAAGCCAACCTTTCTGAAATCCTGTTCAAACCCTCATTTAAACACCCTGAGACCTCAACTCTGGTACTGCGCGCGCGCAACAAAGTCAGCGCCGATCTGCATTCCACACTGGAAGGCGACACCGTCAGCAATTGGTACCGCATGCTCAACCCGCTGTTGTGGGCCTGGCGCGGTGTTGATCCGATTGAAATCAACGAAGTGCTGGCACGCATTGCGGTCGCGGATGTGGAACACACCAACGACAAATGGCTGGATACCGTGATCGGTTACCGTAACGGCAACTGGATCTACGAATGGGTGCATCAGGGCATGCTCTGGCAACAGCGTGCGCTGGAACAACAGGATCCGCTGATTGGCGGCCAGTACTGGCTCAACGCCGCCAACTTTTACAGCATTGCCGGCTACCCGCACCTGAAAGGCGACGAGTTGGCCGAGCAGGCGGAGTCGTTGTCCAACCGGGCTTACGAAGAAGCCGCGCTGTTATTGCCGTACCAGTTGAAAGAGCTGGAATTCCGCATTGAAGGCGGCAGCAGCATTACCGGCTTCCTGCATTTGCCGGAGAAGGGCGAAGCGCCGTTCCCGACGGTCTTTATGTGCGGCAGCCTGGATACCCTGCAGACCGACTATCACCGCCTGTTCCGCGATTATCTGGCACCGCAGGGCATCGCCATGCTGACCATTGATATGCCTTCCATCGGTTCTTCTTATAAGTGGAAGCTAACCCAGGATTCCAGCTTCCTGCATCAGCAGGTGCTGACCCAATTAGCCTCAGTGCCCTGGATTGACCATCAGCGCGTCACCGCGTTTGGCTTCCGCTTTGGTGCCAATGTGGCCGTCCGGTTAGCCTATCTGGAACCACAGCGGCTGCGTGGCGTGGCCTGCCTGGGGCCGGTGGTGCATCGCCTGCTGTGCGACATCAACACCCAGAAGAACGTGCCGGACATGTATATGGACGTGCTGGCCAGCCGGATGGGCATGGCCAACGCTTCGGACCATGTGCTGAAGGTCGAGCTGAACAGCTATTCGTTGAAAAATCAGGGGCTGTTGGGCCGCCGCTGCCCGACACCGATGCTGGCCGGTTACTGGGATCAGGATCCGCTCAGCCCGAAAGAAGAGGCGCAGCTGATCGTTTCATCCTCGATGGACGGCAAATTGATCGCCATACCGCGCAAACCGGTGTACAGCAGTTTTCACAAGGCGCTGCAGCAAATGTCTCATTGGATGAAAGATAAAATGCGTTAAATAGTTGCTAAATTTTAACAATTTGTTAAAAAGAGTGGTCTACATTGAGGAGCTTAAGAATGACGTTACCGAGTGGTCACCCTAAAAGCCGACTAATGAAACGTTTCGCCAGCTTGGGGCCGTATCTGCGTGAAGGGCAATGTGAGAACGACCGTTTTTTCTTTGATTGTTTAGCCGTCTGCGTCAATGTTAAGCCTGCTCCAGAGCTGCGAGAGTTTTGGGGTTGGTGGATCGAACTGCATGCTGAAGATACGCGTTTCACCTACGCCTATCAGTTTGGCCTGTTTGATAAGAAAGGGCAGTGGACGCCGGAAAAGATTAAGGATACTGAAGTAAAAACCAAGCTGGAAACCACCCTGCGTGATTTCCATCGTCGTCTGGGCGATCTGCTGGCCACCATGGAACTGACGCTTGAACCGGCTCCTGATTTCAAAGAAAAATTGATTAAACTTTCCGCCTGACCCCGTTTGACCGCAAGTATTCTGCTGATTTCGCGTTGTGCCTGTTGGCATAACGCGTCTCTCCTGTTACAAAGTCCTTTGCACTATTCTTCTCATCTTACACGGCAGAAACACTATGAACGGCAGCCAGACACTGGTTGTGAAATTGGGCACCAGCGTGTTGACCGGCGGATCGCTGCGTCTTAACCGTGCCCATATTGTCGAACTGGTTCGCCAGTGCGCACAACAGCATGCAGCGGGTCACCGCATCGTTATCGTCACCTCTGGCGCGATTGCCGCCGGGCGCGAGCATTTGGGCTACCCCGAACTCCCCGCCACCATCGCCTCCAAGCAGTTACTGGCGGCGGTCGGGCAGAGCCGGTTGATCCAACTGTGGGAGCAACTGTTCTCCATCTATGGCATCCACGTCGGGCAGATGTTGCTGACGCGCGCCGATCTGGAAGACCGCGAACGCTTCCTCAACGCGCGTGACACCATGACGGCGTTGCTGGACAACCGTATCGTGCCGGTAATCAATGAGAATGACGCGGTTGCGACCGCAGAAATCAAGGTGGGCGACAACGACAACCTGTCGGCACTGGCGGCGATCCTGGCCGGGGCCGATAAACTGTTGTTGCTGACCGATCAGCAGGGGCTGTACACCGCCGACCCACGCAATAACCCGCAGGCAGAGCTGATCCGTGAAGTGCACGGCATCGACGACGCACTGCGAGCCATCGCCGGCGACAGCGTCTCCGGCCTGGGTACCGGCGGCATGGGCACCAAGCTGCAAGCCGCCGACGTGGCCTGCCGTGCCGGTATCGACGTGATCATCGCGGCCGGCAGCAAGCCGGGCGTAGTGAGTGATGTGATTGAGGGCAAACCGGTGGGCACCCGTTTCCACGCGCTGGAAACCCCATTGGAAAACCGCAAACGCTGGATCTTCGGCGCACCCCCGGCCGGTGAGATCACCGTCGACGACGGTGCGGTCGACGCCATTATGGCGCGCGGCAGTTCACTGCTGCCGAAGGGCATTCGCGAAGTCAAAGGCGATTTCTCCCGTGGTGAAGTGATCCGCATCCGCAACCTGACGGGGCGCGATCTGGCGCACGGCGTCAGCCGTTATAACAGCGACGCGATGCGCATGATTGCCGGTCACCACTCGCAGGAAATCAGCGAAATTCTCGGTTATGAATACGGCCCGGTGGCAGTACACCGCGACGATATGATTGTCAGCTAAGGAGTGAGCATGCTAGAGCAGATGGGAAAGGCCGCCAAGCAGGCCTCCTGGCAACTGGCGGTGCTGAGCACGGCGAAGAAAAACCAGGTGCTGTCGGTGATTGCCGACAGACTGGAAGCCGAAAGCGAAGTGATTTTACAGGCTAACGAACAGGACATGGAGCAGGCACGCGCCAGCGGGATGACCGAAGCGCTGCTCGATCGCCTGTTACTGACCCCGGCACGCCTGGCGGCGATCGCCAACGACGTGCGTCAAGTATGCCGTCTGAACGACCCGGTCGGCCACGTATTGGACGGCAGCCTGCTGGACAGTGGCTTGAAGCTGGAACGCCGTCGGGTACCGCTCGGGGTGATTGGCGTGATTTATGAAGCACGGCCAAACGTCACCATCGACGTCGCCAGCCTGTGCCTGAAAACCGGCAACGCGGTGATCCTGCGCGGTGGTAAAGAAACCCACCACACCAACCAGGCGACGGTGAAGGTGATCCAGCAGGCGCTGGAACAGTGTGGCCTACCGGCAGCGGCGGTACAGGCGATTGAAAGCCCGGATCGCGCCCTGGTGAATGAACTGCTGCGCCTGGATCGCTACGTCGACATGCTGATCCCACGCGGCGGCGCGGGCCTGCACAAACTGTGCCGCGAACAGTCGACCATCCCGGTGATCACCGGCGGTATCGGCGTTTGCCACACCTACGTGGATGACAGCGTCGATTTCGACAAAGCGCTGACGGTGATCGAGAACGCCAAGATTCAACGGCCAAGCGCCTGTAACTCGCTGGAGACGCTGCTGGTGAACCGCAACATCGCCGCAGAGTTCCTGTCAGCACTGAGCAGCAGAATGGCGGCGGTCGGCGTCACCCTACACGCAGCGGAGAACGCCATGCCACTGCTGCAAGACGGCCCGGCAACGCTGGTGGCGGTAGCAGCGGAAGATTACGACGACGAATGGCTGTCGCTGGACCTGAACGTGGCGCTGGTGGATGACATCGATCAGGCCATCGATCATATTCGCACCCACGGCACCAGCCATTCTGACGCGATCCTCACCCGTTCACTGAGCAGCGCCGAGCACTTCGTGCGTGCGGTGGACTCCAGCGCGGTGTACGTCAACGCCAGCACCCGCTTCACCGACGGCGGCCAGTTCGGCCTGGGCGCAGAAGTGGCCGTCAGCACCCAGAAACTGCACGCCCGCGGCCCAATGGGCCTGGACGCACTGACCACCTACAAGTGGATCGGCTACGGTGATGATTTGGTTCGTAGCTAAGTTTTAGTTCGGTGTTCAAAAATGCAGGGGCGCAGTTCATTTGGACTGTGCCCTTTTTGTTTGGGGAATCTTAAAAAGGCAGATGCCAATGCCGGCTGGTAGCATGTTGCTGGTCTAAGCGAAACCTCATCTGACAGGCGGCTTTGTGCCAAAAGCGGACGTTGCTTGCATCGATGGATCTCAATTAATAGGGTGAAAGGCTATAGCGCAATACTATCCAAAAAGGTATTTTGGGTGAAACAACAGCTATGGACACAGAATAAATGAGTATATTTTCAATTGATGAGTCTGGTTACACTGGGCGCGATCTTCTTCAAAAGTCACAACCTTGGCAAGGGGCCAGCGCTGTAAAGATTACTCATGACGATGCTCTCCACCTTATCAGACAACATTTTCCTAAACACAAAGCCCCTGAATTAAAATTTAGCTCTCTCAAAAAGCGAGATAGTTATCAAAAGCCAATTTTTACTTTGCAACAGGAACTACTTGCCAATTTTCCATGTGTTACTTGTGTTGCCGATAAGCGTTTTATTCTAATTCAAATGTTTATTGAGTATGCTGTAGAGCCTTTTTACTATGACCATGGGATAAATCTATACGAGAATGGTGGAAACGTTTCTATGGCATCAATGGCTTACTATGTCTGCCAAAGCCACTTTGGTAGAGATTTTGATAATATCCTAATATCTTTTCAAAATGCGATGCATGAGAAAACGCACACGGCAGTAAATAGCCTTATTGCGAACGTTAGGGCCGTGAATTGGCGCCTATTACCGGAAGTACTGGGGCCACTAGCTTTGGAGCATCCAGATTGTATTGCGGCAATAACTAATCCAAAAATTTCTACTGATGCAGCATTTGTTATTCTTCAAGCGCTAATATCACGTACTGAATTAATGTCAGAGGGACCATATAGCATTGAGCATGATCGTTCTAAAAATCTCTTACAATACAATGAATATCTTTCGATGCTTATCAAATGTCAGATGCAAGCCGAGTTTAAGATGTCTGAAATCGCCAGTATTAAATTCCCATTAAAGCTTGAGCATGTACACCAAGTTGATTCAAAACTAAGCCCAGCAGTTCAATTATGTGATGTTTTGATTGGTAGTGCTATATCAGGAGTGCGTCAATTATTGAATGATAAATCATTGTCATTTTATTCTCCTTTAAAACTGTATGAAGATAATCAAATAATTCATTTTTCACCTGATATAGATTTCGAAGGGCAGAAAAAATTCAGGAATAACGGTCAAGGTAGTGAGTACATTGATTTTATTGCTGAACAATTTAATAAATTTGGAAAATGATCTCATTGGTGGGTATCAAATCTGAGATATCTAAATAGTGATATGAAGACCCATGACGAATATTTACTGTTTTGTGACAGTGATTCAGATGCACTTATTGGTTCCCCTGTGCAATAAATTCTGACTAGAGTTGCGGACAGAGACGTCACTTAATTATCTGAGCTATAGCAACTATAGATTTCCACTAAAAGCCACTACTCTGATAGACATCTATTTGTTTAGCGACTCCGCATCCTAGTCTATGCTGATTACAGTGTAAGGTCAGCTTCTCGCTCATAGCCGCCGAAGCTCTGTGGGTAGTCCAGCCCAAACCTGATAGGTAAACCTGTGGCAGATTCACTCTGCTGTTCTGTTAGCAACACATCGTTCGAGATACACGGAAGGTTCACTATGGCAGACATGACAGGGGCAGGACGACGTTGGCACAGACCCTAGCCGTTAGATCCGATCCTCTCTACCCCACAGCAATAACCAGAGTAATACCTCCCTCAGATAATACTCAAAGTGGGTGACGTAGCTCCCTTTCAGGAAGAAGAAAATAAAAATGCTCTTGAAGCGAGACCCGTTGTCAGTGACACTTCAAAAATCTCCCATCGACAAGGAAAGCTCATGTATCTCGCCGTCCCACCAGGGCAGAAAACTATCGCATGGTCGGAAATGGCCCTCGACCGCGAAGCCAGGAAGCTGGTGAATATCGCTAATACTGTCGCATCCTCGCATCTGAAAGACGGGTTAACACGTATCAAGTTCGTGGAAGAAATACGCGATCTGGTGACGCTGCAACTTATGCGGGTAAGAAAGTCGAAAACCATCGAAGCTTATACTCAGGCTACGCAGACATTACGCACTGAAACCAACAATTTGTTGGAACAAGACCGGTTGATCCGCACCAAGGCTGCGCAACTCTACGCCAAAATTGAATTTGTGCGTGAGAACAACAGCATTGTTGGCTATGTAATCAGCTCGATAAATGTAGTTCTGGCGGGTGTGGAAATTTTTACAGGTGCGGTGTTGGTCGGAACATCGATGCCGATAGGCGTGCTTGCGGGGGCGATACTTTTCGCTGATGGCTTTAACACGATATCAAAAGAGTTCGATCACTATTTTAGAGACAAACAGAACTCGGAAGGCGTGCTGGCAAATGGCGCAATGTCGGCGGCCGAATTTATGGGGTTTTCAAGAGCAGACGGGCTTGGGGTTTTCAAAGTGGTTGCCCTGACAGCCAATGTATACAGCATCATTGGGCTTATAAAACGCCCTGGCACATGGAGACTATTCCATCATTTGCCATCTGATTTCTACCGAAAGGTTAGCTCGATGAGTAAACCCGCGTTAACCATGAAAATTGTGGGTTATGGACTGAAAGCAAAAATAGTCTTTGATTTGTTAACTACGGAACATCCTGAGAATTGAAAGATTGTTTTCTGCTGGACCACGCCCTGTAAGCTAATGGGATTGGAACAGTGAACCAAACAATGGCCAGGGCGATTAAGGCCGCGACTGCGGCAGAAGCTGCGTCACCCAATGAACCGCCTAACAGAACCGTCAAGCAAACGACAACCACTGCCACAGTGATCCAGATATTTGCTCGAAACCTGTTCGACAGACCTTGTATGACCTGTTCAAACGAACCGCCGTAATTATCGAGGTTGTTCTTCAGCTTTTGCACATCTGCTAGCGTAAAACCTGCGGCCAGCAATTTTTCTTCAGTGATCGCCAT
The DNA here is from genome assembly GCF_002607755.1 of Serratia sp. BW106. Lineage (NCBI taxonomy): Bacteria > Pseudomonadati > Pseudomonadota > Gammaproteobacteria > Enterobacterales > Yersiniaceae > Serratia > Serratia sp. BW106. Next base: position 58,904 of record NZ_MCGS01000034.1, on the reverse strand, counting down.
AGCGCAGTTTCCTCAGACGGCTAGAGTGTAGAAACGAGGGGCAAAACAAGCAGTTTTAAACACCCGCAAGCATTCTAGCAACCTTCACCCCGAAATTCCCGTACGTTTGCGCTCCGTTGTTTTCAAATTCCTTCATCAAAACTGTGGATCAGGTGTCGGTCTCGCCAAAATGATCTCTACTCTTAGAGCATCTTGCTGCACACGGGGAATATGTCATTTGAGACTAACGTCCGCTTTCTCATGGGGCATTCGACAAGCATTTGATGACTTCAGTCGGGCCGTAGGCTCTACTCTAGCTAACACAATGGCTCAACCCGCCCACCAATCCGCTCCATAACCGCCCCGGCATCAACCCCAAGCAAACGAGCGATCAGAGCAAACTCAACCACATCCAGTTTGCGTTCGCCGTTTTCAACCTTGGCGATAAACGACTGAGGGCGACCCAGGGCCTCGGCCAGCTTGGCCTGAGTGATGCCTTTTTCTATACGAGCATCTCTAAGTATTTTTATAACTAATTGATACTCGGTTGAATAAACTGAATTCATGGCGTTTTCCGCGAGTGAAATCCCAAAACAGGATAATAACAGTATCAGATACTTAGGAGGATTCAGCATGACTGATAAACGTGTAAGAAGGGTATCATCTTGGCGACGGTATCCAGAGGTGCAGGATTGGCACTTTCTACGTTTGGCAATGCGTTGGCGCACCAACGACACTAGGATTAGCGGCTGATTAGTAAGTCACAGGACTTACTTCTTATGCACATATGGCTTTCAAGATATTTAAATCTATACTATATTTGATAATTCAGATTTATAGGCGATAATTATTAATTTTTTTTGTTTTGTTATTAATTTAATAACGTTTTATCTGAAGTTTGGTTGAATTTTATATCATAATTTTTATTAATATGAAAATGGAGTTTCGTTATGGGTGAAATGTTAAGTAAGGCGTTAGACTTTGTATTCATTACATTATCTGGAATGACTGCTAATGGTGAGTTGAGCTCTTTACAGGCAGTTTTCATTGTTTTATTTTCCGTGCTGGTGCTAATTGTTTTTATGAGGATAAAAAATGTTGTTGGATTTTTTAAAGATTTCAAAAATGCAAGGCTAAATGAGTACGTTCACATACTGAAAACTTATGAACTAAACAGTGTTGATCATGACTGTATCAAGGATGATATATCCAGAATTATTAGATATCGATTGTCTGGTATCTCGGATGTTGCGAGACAAAGGATTATATTTAAATTGTTACCCTTGCATCGTGAGATGGTTTCACCGATTTTTTTTAAGAAATTCAGAACGTTTCTCGATTTTAAAGATGGTTACTTGATTTTTAATAAAGGAATTGCCTTTAGGGTTGAGTGTTTTATGTACGGGGTTTTTTCCATGCAATATCTAGTAATAGCACTTTCACTTATTGCTGTTTCATTATACAAGGGCAATCTAATATACTTTTGGGAACATTGCTTGTTATATTTAATGGCAGTTGTATTATTCCTGATGTTTATCGCATTTGGGAAAATGATTCCCACCCCGAAAGAGTGTCGATTGATGCAAAAAATCTTGCATGCGCAGAACGATCCCTCACCTTGTGAGTGACTGTTTTTTCGCCAGTCTCATTAATTTTTGCGGGTGCAGTGGATTACTGAGGCTGGCGAATTTAATGTGTGAAACGCTATTTCTTAACCATAAGATGTTTGCGTTGTTCTTTAGTCATCGCCTTGTTTGAGCTGGAAATAACGCAGTTATATTCTTTACCTTTATTAATAATCATAAAGGTGCTGACCGGGTTTTTAAAATCTTTGTCGATGGTGAAATAAACATAGTCTTGCGGTAACACATTGGGTTTAAAGGCACCAAACGCATAAACCCCTTCGATGCCGAGTGGGGATAAATCAACCGTCAACTCTAGCGGTTGGGTAGCCATCGGGGAAGGCAGCATCGATTTCGCCGACATCATCATCGAGTTGGGGTTAACGGTGTATTCGCTGGTGACTTTCATCCCGACATACTTGGACGTCGGCATAGAAAGCTCTTTCATACAGGCCGCGTCGTGCTTGGGCGCGGGGCTACCATTTTCTTGCACGGCGTGCACGTGCTCCAGGGTAACCACTTCTTTGCCGGTCACCGGTTGTTTGCTGTCTGCTGCGTGCGCCATACCCGCCATCGCGAGGGCGGCAACCGTAGGTAAAATAACGCCAGTCATTATTTTCATTACTTTGCTCCTGACTTTTATGTTTGGAAAAGTAATATTAACTTTCCCGTGTGTGTAGCCGATGGAATTTAATTAATGAAATCATGGGTGCACCGCATCGCCTTGTGTGACCACAGGGCATGACAGAGCTCTCCTGAAAAATAACTGGCGTTTTTTAAGATGAATAAAATGAGTGGTTAATAATATTGGTTACGGATCTTCGTCAGCCCGTGGGCTTATAATTTGTATGAATAACCTTAGTCAATAAACGGAATAGATACAACTTACCGGATGCAAATTTATTTTTAATCGCCATAAACTATAAAAACAATAAGCCAATGGATTATATCTATTGGCTTATATATACATGCTTATTATTACACTGTGGGTATTGTCACCTATAGCTAAGGCTTTTTCAGCCATGGCAGCATACGCACCAGCGCATTGTCCTTCACGAGATAGTGATGGAACAGCGCCGCTGCGGCATGCAGCCCAATCAGCCAATAGCCGAAGGCTGCCAGCGTCTTGTGCCAGCCGATAATCATCCGCGCCTGTGGCCGGTCGGCGACTTCGGCAAAGGGCATCGGCAGGCCAAACAGAAACCACTCTTTACCACCCAGATAGCGGGAATAAACGCCCAGCACCGGCAGCGTCAGCAGCAGCAGATAAATCAGGCTGTGCACCAGATGGGCCGCGCCGGTTTGCCATTTAGCCGGTTTCGGGTTGATGGCAGGGCTGGTGTGGCGCCAGCGCAGCAACAGACGGGCGATCATCAATACAAATACTGTCACGCCACAGCTGAAGTGGGTCACCACCAGCACGTACCACAGCGGGGTGCCTGGCACGCTAAAGCCTCTCAGCTCAATCGTCGTACAGGTTACGACCAACAGGATCGCCACCAGCCAGTGCAGGCGGATCTGCATCGGCATATAAGAGTTCTGCACCGGGTTGCCTTTGGATGTTAAATCACAGTGCTGATGAGAGTAACCAAATGTTACAAGAGAGGAAAGCGCCGGATGTGAATATCATCCGGCGCTTGGTGTTACTCAGTCGACTTTGGCTTTGGCGAAGTCACTGCCGTTAACGTCAACCACATAGCCACTGACGTTGCTGCGGGTGGCGTAGAACACCTTGCCGTTAGCCAATGGCAGCAGTGGCACCTGTTTGGCAAAGATCACCTGCGCCTGCTGGTAAAGCTTGGCGCGTTCGGCCGGGGCACTGACCAAAATTGCCTGATGGATCAGTTTGTCATAGCTGCTGTCGCACCAGCGGGACACGTTGGCACCGGTCTGTACGCCGGCGCAGTTGAGCAGCGTGGCGAAGTTGTCCGGGTCGCCGTTATCCGACATCCAGCCATACAGCGCGCTTTGCTGTTCCCCTTTACGCAGCCCGGCCAGGTACTGGCCCCATTCCCAGGTGACGATTTTGGCCTTCACGCCCACTTTCGCCCAATCGCTCTGGATCATCTCGGCGATGCGCCGTGAGTTAGGGTTGTAAGGTCGCGCCACCGGCATTGACCAGATGTCGGTCTCAAAGCCTTTTTCCAGCCCGGCCTGCTTGAGCAGTTCACGCGCTTTCTCCGGGTTGTAAGCGTATTCCGGCAGCTTGTCGTTGTAGCCCAGCATGCCCGGCGGCAGGATCGAGTTGGCCGTGGTGCCACTTTCCTTGAACACCGCCGCGACGATGGCCTTTTTATCCACCGCATAGCTCAGTGCCTGACGCACCAGCACATTATCAAACGGCTTCTTCTGGGTATTGAACGCCAGATAGCCGACGTTTAGGCCATTGATATCGTGCAGTTGCAGGTTTTTGTCGCTCTTGATGGCGTCAAACTGCTCGGCCAGCGGGGCAGGGATGATCTGGCACTCGTTGGTTTTCAGCTTGGCCAGCCGGGTTTGCGGGTTCGGCGTGATGGAGAAGATAAGGTGCTTGCTGGCCACCTCGCCCTGCCAGTAATGCGGGTTGGCGATGTAGCGGATCAGTGAATCCTGTTTGTACTGTTGCAGCGCGAATGGACCGGTACCGATCGGCCAGTTATCGACGTTCTCCGGCGTGCCTTTTTTCAGCATGGCATCAGCATATTCGGCAGAAAGGATCGAAGCGAAGTCCATGGTCCAGTCCGCCAGGAACGCGGCGTTAGGCTGGCTGAGGGTAAAGCGCACGTGGTCGTTATCGACCGCTTCCACTTTGGTGATCAGCTTGTCCAGCCCGGTATCGGTAAAGTACTCGTAGTTGCCGCCGGACACCTTGTGATACGGATTATTGGCATCTTTTTGACGCATCACGGTGAACACCACGTCCTCGGCGTTAAAGTCACGCGTTGGGGTGAAGTACTTGTTGCTGTTGAATTTCACGCCCTTGCGCAGCGTAAAAGTGTAGGTCTTGCCGTCCGGGCTGATGGTCCACTCGGTCGCCAGTGAGGGAGCAGGGGTTTTATCGCTTTCACGCAGCGTCAACAGGCGGTTATACAGCACCTGCGAGGTGGCGATAAAGGTGGTGCCGGAGCTGGAAAGCTGCGGGTTGAAAGACTCCGGTGAGGCCACGGTGCAGTAGACCAGGGTATCGCTGGCGGCCAGGGCATTGCCCGCCGTCAACAGGCCGGTTCCCGCCAATAACAGACCCACAGTGCTTGGTTTTAAACGCATAAAATGGATGGCTCCCTCAGGTTGAATGAGGACACTGCCGCCGCTGTGGCATTCAGGCAGCCCTCAGTTTAAATATAAGTGATTGATAGAGGATATGGGAACTGGTGCTTGATGCTTGATCGAGTCGTCAGGTTAACACCGCCGTCAGTTTAGCCAGGGAAATTGTATGCTTAGGTAAATAACCCCGGTTTTTCGGCTGTCTGACAAAAATGTTATCAGCGGGTCATTTTGGGGTCAGTAACCCCCATTTAGAATCACCTCACCAGGCAGAATCGGGTCTGGTCAATCCAACGAGGTGGTTATTATGAAAGCAACTAAATATGTTATGGCGGCTTTACTCCTGGCTGTGGCTTCAACCAGCAGCTTTGCGGCCAGCAGCGTCAGCTCTGAGCAGGGGCTGACCAAAATCGGTGTGGTATCCGCCAGCGGCGCGCTGACACTCTCCGGTCTGGAGAACAAATTAGCGAAAAAAGCCGACGAAGCCGGGGCCAGTTCCTACCGCATTATTGCTGCCAGCGGGGGCAACAAACTGCACGGCGTGGCGGTGATTTACCAATAATGGTCGCGACATTGCGTTCAATCGGGGCGGTACTCGCCACTACCGCCCCAGTCACCCCGGTTTTAAGCTATTTTCCATCCCCTTAACGGCGTTATTGCTGCCACGCTCCTCTTCTTGTTCGTTCCTCCCTTGCGGTATGAGCAGGTTATTCTATATTCATGAAAATGATAATAAGTGTTATTATCATTTTCATTTGTAACTGAATCGAAACATCTTCAGTGCGCTGCGGTGGCCGTTTGAATAGGCGATGCCGTCCAGTCACTACGTGCGCCAGGGGGGCAAGCACGCCAACCACAATAAGAAGGATCACGCCGGGCTGCCGCGAGCTGGCCGTCCAGCCGTGTCCGGCATTCACCCCGTTTTGGCCGCTATCAGATGCACTTTGCGGCGGCGGGGTTTTAGCTTCCGTTGTTTCAACATTTGTTTATGGCTTATCAAAGGTAGGTAACATGTCGGGAACTGTTTTGGCTACTGAATGGCTGCCGCTAACACCGGCGCAGTTAGACTTCTGGGAAGAATTTACTCTGCACCCTGAGCAGCCGTTTTCCACCGTCGCCCACGTCACTGAATTACGCGGCGCAGTGGACGAGGCGGCGCTGTCTCGTGCAATTACGCTCACCATGGCGGAAACGCAGGCGTTTGCCCTGCGCTTTGGTGCCGACGCGGAGGCGCACCCACCGCTCCAGCGTTACGATCCCCAGTGGGTGCCCGAGTTGCATCGTATTGATCTGCAAGCACAGGCCGATCCTTATCAGGCCGCGATGCGGCTGATGCAGGCGGATGTCGAACAGCCGATGGACTTGTGCAGTCAACCGGTGGCGGCAGTGTGGTTACTCAAACTGGGGCCAGCGCGCTTTATCTGGTACCTGCGCGCTCACCATATTGTGATTGATGGGTTCGGGATGGCGCTGGTTGAACACCGCTGCGCCACGCTATACGCGCACTTTCTTGGCAGCGGCACGGCGGGGCAGGCGCTGGGCTCCTTCAGCGCTTTCCAGCATCATGAATTGGCCTATGCCGCCTCTGAACGCTGCTCAAAGGATCGGCATTTTTGGCAGCGCTATCTGCCGCCGTCGCAGACCTTGCCGACGGTGCGCAAGGGCGGTCGGCAATACGGCGTGAAATGCCTGAGCACCAGCACCGCACTGCCGGAAGAGATCTCGCAGCGGCTGCGTGAGCTGTCGGAGCGTAGCGGTATCGGCTGGCCCGATCTGCTGTTGGCGCTGTCCGCCGCCTGGTTGTTCTTTACCTTACCGCCGTTGCCGCATGATAAAGGCGATACGCGCACCCTATGGATGCCGGTGATGAACCGCCGCAGTAGCCAGGCGACCAATACCCCGGCGCTGGCGGTGAATACCTTGCCGTTTTTGGTATCACTGCGCGGGGAGGAGACGCTGGGGCGTTTTCTGTCTGAGATGGCACAAACACTGCGCGAGCTGCGCAGCCATGCCGCTTATCGGCTGCGGCAGATAGCCGCCGATCGTGGTGTGACGCCCGCGTCTCGTTTATTTATCTCCCCGTTTATTAACGTCCAGCCGTTTGATCCGGCCGGTTTCAGCGGTTGCACCAGCACGCGTCGGGTACTGGCCGGTGGTTCTGGCGACGGCGCAAATCTGACCTTTCGTGGCCGCACCGATGCCGGTGATCTGTATCTGGACATTGATATTTACGTGCAGCAGTTCCCCACGGCAGGGGTTGCCGACTACGGCAATGCCTTGCAGGAATTTTTACTGCGTGCGTTGCGGGAAGAGGCGTTGGAAACGGCGGTCGGTGAACTGATGGCGATCCGGTAGGGGGCGAACATGTTCGCCCCGATTAATAACCGTTAACGCGCCAGCAGCGCTGCAACCTCCCGGGCATTTTTACAGGGGATCAGCAGCGTGGGCGGCAGACGGGTGCCGAAGGCGTCGTTGAGCTGTGCAGCCACCTGTCGAATGTGCGGCAGTTTCAACCCCATGCTGATAAAGGCAGTTTCTTCCCCCCACTCCGGGCGCGGCGTAGTGCCGATCGCCTGCCAATAGATAGCCAAAATCTTGCCGCTGTTGGCCGGTGGTGCGCTTGGCAACGGCGCTGCACAGGCGTTGAGTCCCGGCGCTGCCCGATCGGCGCTGAAGGCTGCACGAATGCGGTGGCGGTCTGTCTTGCCATTGCCCGAAAGCGGCAGCGCTTCGGCGTGGATAAAGCGCGTCGGGATATGGGTACAAGGCAAGTAGCCGGTTGAGAAGGCGCGGATCGCCGCCAGCGACAGCGGTTTACCGTCGTGGGTGAGGTACATCGCCCCCAGCGTGGCCTCGGCGTTATCACCACCGGGGTAATCCACCACCACGATATCGAGGATCGCCTCGTGTCCTCGCAGTACATCTTCAATCTCCGGCAGCGAAACGCGCACACCACGGATTTTCACGTAGCCGTTCACCCGGCTGGCGAACAGAATGTTGCCGTCCGGACGATAGTAACCCTGGTCGCCGGTACGGAAGGCGCGCAGCGGTTGCCCGTCGGGGCCGTCCAGCGTGACGAAATCATGCTGTTTTAAATCGCCGTCTTCCAGATAACCCAATGCCAGATTCACCCCCGCAGTGTGGATGCGGCCAACCACGCCGACCGGGCAGTGGCTGCCGTCGTCATGGCAAATAAAGTATTGGTTGGCCGGCAGTGGCTGACCATAGGGCACGGTTCCGGTGTCCTGCGGCGCAATCGGGTGCCAGATACTCCAGATGGTGGTTTCGGTTGGGCCGCCGAGCGAGAACAGGCTGATATCCGGGCGCAGGCGGCGTAGTTGCTGCACCGTGGCCGGTTTGATGTAGTCGCCGCCCTGAGCCACCAGCCGCAGTGAGCGCAGGCTGTCGTCGGTTTTGCAGGTGAGCAGCATCTCCAGAATGGCGGGAACCGAACACCACAGGCTGACGCGATGGCGCTCCACCAACTGGTTCCAGCTGATGGCGTCTTTTTCCTGATGCGCTGCCGGTAACACCAGTGTCGCACCGGCGCTGAGTGAGCCGAACAGATCAAACATCGACATGTCATGGTGCGGTGGGGTGACCGAGATCATCACGTCATCGGCGGTGACTGCCCAGCGTTGCAGAGTCTGGCCGATAACGTTAGCGGTGGCGCGGTTGTTGAGTACCACGCATTTTGGCTTGCCGGTGGTACCGGAGGTATACAGGTAATAGCTGGCCTCGGTGCTGGCGCTGCGCTCGGTCAGCGTCTGGCTGTCCGGGAGTGCCGCATTGTCCGCCGTCGGGGCGAGCAGTTCCGCAGGCGTGACCCCGTGCGGCGTATCCAGCTCGCCGTGATGCACCACCAGATCCGGCCGACAGTTGGTCAGCAGATAAGCGGTGCGCTCCGGCGGCGAGTTGATGTCGATCGGTACCCAGATAACGCCCAGCAGCGCACAGGCTAAGGAGATAGTGACATGTTCCGGGCTACGCGCCAGATACAGCGCCAGCACCCTGCCGGGCCCCAGACCGCGCTGTTGCAGATTGGCCATTACCGCGCCGACCTGTTGACCAAGCTGCGGATAAGTCAGGCTCTGCTGATCGCAGATTAACGCCGGTCGTGGCTGTGGATTGTTAAACAAGCGCTCAGCCAGTTGCGTCAGGTACGGATAGGCGGTAAATGCCGCCTCGCTGTGGTTATGCCGGTAGTGCTGGTAATCGATAAATTGTGCCGGAGCAATTTCCAACTCACCCTCTTGGCACATTAGCGTCACCCGGCGTTGCAGCGCGTCCAGCATCGCCTGTACCTGTTCGCCGTCCAGCGCCTGCTCGGCGTAGTCAACGCACAGCAGCAGATTTTTGTCGGCATCCTGCGTCAGCCGAATATCTATCGCCACCTGCGGCGTCTGGGTCACGCCGTCATGGTAATGCACCGGCGCGTTAGCTGGCAGCGTCTCCCAGCCCAGGCAGTTGGTGAGGATCACCGGCAGCGCAGGGGATCCCTGGCTGTGGTTTAGTAGCTGTCGTGCCAGGTCAACGCCGGAAAATTTCAGGTGATCGAGCGCGCCCAACACATCGTCTTGCAGCGCCTGCGCACGGCTGACAAAGGTGCCGCCCAGGCGGCTATAGCGCACCGCCACAAAGGTGGAGGCGTTACTGAGTGAGCCATCCGCCGCCGGAAATGCCACGGGTACGCCGACGCACAGTTCGCCGTCGGTGGTCCATTGCGCCAGCGTATCGAGGATCAACGCCGAAAGGCTGCTGTTGCGCAGCAGGGCATGGGCAGAGCCCAGGCGTGAAAATTGTTTCAGCACTTCGCGCGGCAGGGTCAGGTTGGCGCGACGGTAGCGCGAAGATTTGATGTTGGCCAGCGGAGTGATCCATGGCAAGGCCGACGGGGTGGTGATGTCCTGTAGCTTGGCCTGCCAATAGGCGGCATCGGCCTGGCGTTGTTCCGCCGTGGCGGCGACCGGTGGGCCTGACGGGGCAATTGGCGGCAGTGGGGCATCGTCAAACAGCCGGGCGATCACGGTGGAGATGCCCTGACCGTCGAGGATCAGCGCGTCGAAGCTGGTGAAAATCACGGTGTCGTAGTTATTGCCTGTTGCATCCGGCGTTACAGGTAACTGAATGGCGGCAATGCGCCACAGCGGCTGCGCGGGATCGTGGCGCTGGTGCGAATACTGTTCTCGCAGGATCGTCAGACGTTGTTGCGCGGCCTGAGGAGCGAGTGTCCGCAGATCGTGCCGATCCAGATTCAAAGTGGCTTCTGATCGTACCCGCTGAGTAAAACGCTGGGGATCGATGCAGGTGCGAAGCGCCGCGTAATGTTGCACCAGTTCGCTCAGTCGGGCTTCCAGCCGGGCCAAATCCAGCTTCAGACCGTGATATTCGCGAAAGTCGTGCATTGCCACGCCGCCGAGCGGCCATTGTTCGCTGCGGCCGAGCAGATAAGCCTGCTGCAGCGCGGTTAATGGTGTCTCCATGGTATTTCCCTATTGTCGCTAACCAACGAAAAAGAAAGCAGGGCGCATGAGGTTATACGCGCCCGGAACCGATATCAGGCTTTGGGGGCCAGCACCTTCAGCAACATTTGCACCGCCTCTTCGGCGTTGGGTGCTCGCTCGCAGATCAGGGCGGCAAGGGCGGCCGGGGTAGGGTGGGTCGCCACGTCTGCCGGGGCCAGCGCCACCGGCAGATATTTGTTAACCACCGCCAGCAAGGCCAGCAGACCGGCTTGCGGCAGTTGCAGGGCGTTAATGTCATCGTCGTCGCCGAGCCGGGCATCCGGTGCGACACGCGCCAGCAGCCGGTGCAGTAATTGACGCACCGGTATTTGGCGGGCCAGCGCGGCTGCAGAGCATTGTTCCAGCCACTGCGCCAGCGGCTGCCTGAAGCTGTCCGGCCGATTGGCGGCCCGTTTCAGCAAGGCGCCGTAGGTGGCGAACAACTGTGGCAGCAGCCGATCCGGAAAGGCGTCCAGGCGCACGTCCCAGTTGATCAAAATGCCGCCGTTGGCGTGTGCCACCTGAGCATCCAGCGCCACCTGTGGCCCCTGGGAGATCACCCATTCCAGCGGGCCAAAGGTATGGGTGACGTTGTCGGAGAACAGCGCCTTGCCGTGAATACCGAAACCGGCGGTAAACACCACCGGTGAAGGCTGCATGCTGCCCTGCAGGCGCGACAGATCGCGCATCACGCTGACGCCAGGGTAGTCGGCATGGGCAATCAACTCCGCCAGTTGCGCCATCAGGCGTTGGCAGAAGGCAGCCAGGTTTTCAGCCGGATCCAGCTCCACGCCGAGCAGCACCAAATTGGAGAAATCGCCAATGATATTGCCGACGTTCTCCTCGGCCCGATGGAATAACGGCACGTTCAGCCGAAAGCGCGACAGGTTCCAGCCGTGGCCGACGGTGACGGCGAACAGCGCTAAAAACAACGATGAAAGCGTGATGCGGTGCGCTTTGGCCGCATCTTCCAGTGCTTTGGTTTCTTTGGCGTTCAGTTGCAGCGCCAGCCGATCGCTACGGCAGCGGTCCGGCGTTCGCAACAGGTGCGGGGCGGGTGGCAATTGAGCCAGGCGTTCCCGCCACCAACCCTGAGCGTGGGTGCGGCGTGCCTGCAGCGTCGTATCGGCATGCTGCCGGTCGAGATAGTCAAAGTAGGCCACGCCGTTGTCGTTGGGAGCGGCAGGGCACTGATGATAAAAGCGCGCCAAATCTTCCATTAGCACGCGGAAACCCATGGCATCTCCGGCGATCATGTCCAGATCGACATGCAACCGGCTGTGGCCACCCGGCAACAGGCTGAGGCTGATATCACAGGGGATACCCTGTTCCAGCGGCAACTTTTGGCTGCTTTTTGCCAGACGTTTTTCGGCAAGCCGGTGGGTGACATCGGCAGTATTCGCCTGGCTAAAATCGTCCAGCTGCAGGCGATGCTGCGGGCCGCTGGGGGCAATGGTCTGCTGGCCATCGGCGGTGATCTGCAGGCGCAGCATCGGGTGATGCTGGTAAAGAGTGGCAACGGCCTGTCTCAGTCGTTCGACGTCCAGGTCGCAGCAGTTAAATTCCGCATACAGGTGGGCGGACACGCCCCCCAGCGGCGCTTCGGATTGCCGGCCCACCCAGTAGGCGGCCTGCATCGTGGTCAACGCTTTCATTGGGTTTCCATCAGTATTGAGAGACTGTAAGAATATATTGCAATGTTAATGGGAATGAAAATTATTACTATTTTTATTTGTTGATATAAGCCGCGGGAGTCATGAGGTTAATCGCGGTATTTCCTCAGGGCGAGAAAATAGTAATATTGATATAGTTATGTTTTATATTTATTTTAAATGAAATCATTGGCTTTTTTGCTGATTTTAAAATTTCGCTTTACTGCTTTCCCTGCTGATTGTTTTTTAACGCATTCATTTGCTTAAGTGATAATGATTTGCATTAAAATATGTAAAATATTATCATTATTAACATTTCTTTACGTTTCCAGACAAAAAAACCGCTTCCGCCCGCTGTATCTCGGGGGTGGGGCAGTTGTCTGCGGCAGGGATATGCATAGCAAGGTCAGGAAGGCCGCAATGCCATTGTCAGTGTGAGAATCAGCGTCGTTACCTATGTGAAAACAATTAAATTTTTGTGCATCTGGGATGAAAGGAGAATACATCTATGAGCAAGCATTCAGCGGCTCAAAGGCATAAAATCGTAGGAAACAAGGAAAAAGCAGGCTTACAGGCCATTGGGGCATTTTCCTCACTCTTTCTGGGTCTTTGTTCTTTGTCGGTGGGCAGCGTTAACGCCGCCGTCGTGGACGAGAAGGTTCAGGAAGCCGCCGACAGCAAACGTAACGATAATTGGCAGGACTCGGAGAGCCTGTTGGTTACCGGCGAAAAAATTAAACGCAGCATTTTTGATACCGGCTCCAGCGTGCAAGTGTTCGACAGTGAACGTATTGCATCCATGCCCAATGCATTGCAGATCCCTGATTTGCTACGTATGACCACCAACGTGGTGGATTTGGGCATTGGCAACAATTTGCCCACTGTGCGCGGTATCGATGGCTCCGGTCCTAACACCGGTGCCAATGCCTTCCTCAGCGGCACCCGTCCGCGCCTCAATCTGTCACTGGATGGCCGCTCGCTAACCTATAACGAGCAAGCCTACGGCCCTCAGTCGCTGTGGGATCTGGATCGTGTTGAAGTGTTCCTCGGCCCACAGAGCTATATCCAGGGGCGTAACGCCATTGCCGGTGCCATCGTGATGACCAGTAAGGATCCTACTTTCGACTGGGAAAGCGCCTTTAAGGGCGGGGTTGGCAATCAGCATTCTTCGCAGTTGTCCGCCATGGCCTCCGGCCCATTGGTGGAGGATCAGTTGGCGTTCCGCGTCAGCGTTGATCGTCAGCGTCGCCGCAGCGATGCCGACCTGCCTGCTTATGAACCGGTGGGCGATCCGCGCGAGGTAGAAGCTACCACCGCCCGCGCCAAGCTGTTGTTCAACCCGGCAGGTATGCGCGAACTGACCACCAAGCTGACCTTTAACCATTTTGGCAGCACCTCACCGCAAAACGAGAGCCTCAACCCACTGGTTCACCCTACTAACCCACGCCACGATCCCCGTCGCGCGGTGTTTAAAAGCAACAACAACAGCGGTGTTTGGGATATCGCCTGGGAACAGTCCGACAGCCTGACGCTGGAAAACCGGGTGATCTACACCGACTTTAATATCAACCGTCCTACTGCTTACAACATTCAATATGCTGAAGTTAACGGTAAAGAGGTGCATGTGGAGCCGGTGGCACGCTTTGGCGGGCCGGATAGCCGTCTGCATGGGTTGGCGGGGTTGCGCTATTTCCACGCCAAGCAGGATGAATTCGTCAATATTTTCGGTGGTTCCAGTTTCAAGGATAAAACCGATACTAATTCAGCCTTTGCCGAACTGACCTTTGCCATCACGCCAAAAGTTGATCTTACCGCTGCCAGCCGCCTGGAGCACGAACATCGCCGCCGTACCGGCGGTAGCAACACCGCGCGTATCGACTTCGACGAGACCTACGACGTGTTCCTGCCGAAGCTCGATCTGGCCTGGAAACCGACGGATACCCAGACCTACGGTGCCAAGGTGGCGCGCGGCTATAACGCCGGCGGCGCAGGCATCACTATCGGCACGCCGGTGGTCAACTACACCTATGGCTCCGAGTATGTCTGGAACTATGAGCTGTATTCCCGTCATCACTTGAAAGATGCCAACGTCATCCTGACCAGCAACGTTTTCTATAACGACTACAAGGATATGCAACTGCCTTATTCTTTGGGCGAGAACTCGAGTGTGATACGCAATGCCGACAAGGTGGAAACCTACGGTGCGGAAATGGGTGCTACCTGGCAGCCGCGCTGGGACTTCGAGCTGTTCACCAACGTTGGCCTGTTGAAGACCAAGATCAAGAAGTTCTCGGGTAGCGGCGTAGAAGGGCATGAGTTGGCGCGCGCACCGGCCTATACGGCCAACATGGGTGCCAAGTACCAGTTGATGGCCGGGCTGGAATTGAGCGGCAACGTGGCGTTCTCAGACTCTTACTACTCACAGTACGACAACGACTCACGCGGGCATATCGGTTCCTACTGGTCGGCAAATACTCAGTTGGCGTACACCTTCGCCTATGGCCGCGCCACTCTGTATGCACAGAACCTGTTTGATTCGGAACGTCGCGTGATGGTGACCGGCAATGATGTGTATACGGCGTCTCAACAGCGTCCGCGTATGATCGGTGCGGCACTTGAACTGACCTTCTGATGCGTTAGCAGCCAGTCTGCACCAGGGGCGTATCAACGCCCCTTCTTATCATCAGCGTTCCCCGATGTTCCGGCGTGGCCGGGCACAAGGAGATAGAGCAGTGAGCGGTTATTTTGACAATATTCTTAGCGATGACGAGGCCCAGCGTCTGGATCTGGCGTTTGAGACGCTGGGCGCGCGGGCAGCAGAGGCCTCTCAGCCATTAAGCGAAGCGGAAGAACTGGCGTGGTTTATGCACCAGCAGCGGGGTGATGGTGGCAGCCAGCAGGCGATGGCCTGGCGATTAGGCGGTGAGCCGGATATCGGCCGGTTGGTCAGTGCACTGGAAGCTCTGACGCGGCTGATGCCAGAGCTGGACGTGCGTTATGACTTTGATGACGAGCAGGGTCTATGCAAGCTGCGCGGTAACGCGACGCTAAACCCAGTGAGCATTCAGGCCGTGGCAGACGAACGACAGGCGGTTAGCCGTGTGTTGCAGGCGCAGGCCACGCCTCTCGAGTTGGCACGTGAAGCGCCGCTACGTTTTCTGCTGTTCACCGGTGCCAGTGCGGTGCTGGGCGTGGTGGCACACGATATTTTGGCTCCAACGCTCTCCTGTCGGCAATTATTGACCACGCTGTCGGCGCTGTATAACGGAATTGAGCCAACGCAGAGCTTTGCCACGATCCCTGCGGTGGCCCCGCAGCCGGAAGCGGCCGATCTGGTGCTGCCGTGGCCACGCCAGGCGACGGCTCTGCGGGATTACCAGACATCCGTCCCCCAGGATGCGCTTCTGGCACAGGCCGGGGTGCGTATAGCGACCCGCGTAGCGCGCAAAATCTTGCCGGTCGCAGACAACCCGGCGACGCTGCTGGCGGCGATTGCCGTGCGCTTTGGTCGCTTTATCTCAGCCCAGTCCGGCGGGCTGCCGGTGCAACTGAGTGTGCCGCAGGACGACGCGCAGCAGGCGAGTGGTCTGGATGCCTGGATGAGCACGGCACGATTGAAACGTCTGACCCTGCAGCCTACGGATCCTGAGGCGGAAAGCCGACTACTGGCACAGCAAACGGCAGAGGTGGTCAATCCTCAGTGGGCCCAACTGCTGGTGACCTGGCTGGCGGACCCGTCGGTGGCGCTGCAACTTGACGTTGTCAGTGCCGAACGGTTATTGCTGCCACCGCTACACACGCCTTTTGAATTGGTGCTGGCGTTGAGCCTGCCGGATCCGGATTCGGTGGTGTTGGAACTGGTGGCCGATCCCCGCTTAACCCCACATGCAGCCCCTTTCCTGCTGGAGCAGTTTGTCGCTTTCCTCGCCGGAAGGACGATAACCCCGGCGCTGCTTGCCGCTGCTGAACACCCCTCAACGCTGGCCGAGGGCGTTTTGGCCGTTGAGGACACGCAGGAAGAAAATGCCGAGATCGCCCAACTGATCCTGGCGGAATTCCGCGATGCGCTGGTCGCACCGGAGATGACCGCCGATGAAGATTTCTTCGACCGTGGCGGACACTCGCTGGTGGCCACCCGCGTCATCGGTCGTTTGCTCAGCCTGCATCGCATCGAACTCAACATTAACGATCTGTTCAGTCACGCCACCGCCCGAGGATTGTCGGCTTACGCCAAACGTCAGGCAGTGGCGCTACCGGTCGCGCAGGAACTCGCCACGCAACAACAGGGCGAAGCCGTCCAGGCGCCGTTGTCGCTGGCGCAGCATTCCCTGTGGAAAGTTTACGAGGCGTTTGGTCACGACGAGATCTTCAACCTGCCCTTTGCCATCAGCTTCCTCGATCCGGTAGACGAAACGGTACTGCGTCAGGCGTTTATCGACGTGATGACGCGCCACAGCGTATTGCGCTCGCTGTTTATCCAACGTCAGGGAGAGGTGTATCAACAGGTGGTGCCGGCCGCTGAGCTGCTGGACTACGCCTGGTTCTCTTTCTCCGATGACACACCGGCCGGTAACGCCAGCGAGTTGCTGGCCAGGGCGGGGGATCACCGCTTTGACCTGACTGCCGAACTGCCGTTGCGCGCCACCTTCTTGCGTGATGCGGCAACCGGTCAGCAATTGCTTTCGCTGTTGTTCCATCATGTGGTGATCGACGAGTGGTCGCTGAACCTGATGATGGACGAACTGGGCATGGCTTACCGTGACCGCATGGCGGGGCAGCTGCCGCAGTGGAGCAGTGAAGTACCGCAGTTTTATACCTTTGCCCGACAGCAGCAGGCGGGCGGCGTCGTCCAGCAGCACCTGGATTATTGGCTTGATAACCTGCGCGATGCGCCGGTCGGACAGCCATTGTTCCAGCAGGAACCCTCGCACCATCCTGCGGTACCGGCTGAGGCCGACGTTAACGGTGGCTGGCTGGAGTTCGACGTCGACCCGGCGGTGGCCGATGGGCTGTACGCGCAGGCCAGAAAGAACAACGCCTCACTGTTCAACGTGGTCTACGCCGGTATTACCACGGCTCTGCGCCTGCTCGGTGGCCCGGCGGATCTGCTGGTGGGCACCTCTACCTCAGGCCGTAACGACGCCGAGTTCTTCGACACCATCGGCTACTTTACTACCGTGGTGGTGCACCGGGTGCGCTTTGGCGAACAGCTGACGGTGGCGGGGCTGATCGACCAGGTTAAAAACACCATTAACGGTTCGATGCCCTACACCGATATTCCCATCGATCTGGTGGAGGAAGGGTTGTTTGGTGTAGATGCCGATCGCAAGAACCACATGTTCGAAGTGTTCATTCAGATCCACAGCCGCATCAAGCTGAACGGCGCATTCACCCTGCAGGACGGCAGCACGGTGGCCTACCGTCAGGTGGAGCCGGAGAAAACCGAATCCTTGCTCGGCCTGCAGTTTGAAGTGATGGAAGAAAACCTCGATGGCGTGAAATCCCTGCGCGTGATGATGACCTACCGCACCGATCACTACACCGCGCAACAGGCGGGGCTGATCGCCGGCACCATTGAGCAGGTGTTTTCGCATTTTTCTCAGCAGGCAGGTGGGGAGATGCGGCTTGCAGCCCTGCCACCGGCACCGCAGCAATGACGTTGTTCACCCTAACTGACTTTATTACTTTCATGGAGATAAACGGATGTCTGGAACACCAGGAACACCTCGCGCTTTATTGTCACTGTTGATCGCCACGTCGTTGGTGGTAGCGGGTGCGGCACAGGCCCGTGATAGCGGGATCAAGCCAGAGGATATCAAGCGTCAGCCGTTGTCGTCGGCGGTGGTGGAGATGGCCTATAGCCCAAGCCAGCAGTCGCTGTTTGTCAGCGCACCGGACTGGAAGGAAGAGGCGAAATCTCGCGTGCTGCGTCTGGATCCGGCCACGCTGGCGGTGCAGGCGGAAATCCCTCTGCAGGTAAAAGGTTTTGGCGTGGCGCTGGATGACGCCGGTCATCGCTTGTATCTGACGCAGGGCTTCAACGGCTCGGTCGGCGTGGTGGATACCGCCACCAACCGTGCTCTGGACAGCATTCCCGTGACCGAAAAATCGATGCTGGCAAAGACCTACAAAGATGCCGGCATCAGCGGAAAGCGGCTGGAGTTCCTGCTCGAGGAGCTTAAGCGCTTCAAGATCACCGAGGATTATCAGTACCGCATCCGCGAGGCAAAATATGATGCGCAGACCGGCCGCCTGTTCCTGCCGGGACTGGGGTTCGGGGTCGACAGCGTGCTGTTTGTGGTGGACACCAAAACCAAAAAACTGGAGAAAACCATCCCCGGTTTCGGTTACAACGCGGTGGGGATCACTATCGATGAAAAAGGGCGGCGGGTCTTCGTCTCCAACATGCAGGGGCAGTTGATCACCCTGAATGCCGATACGCTGGCGATCGCCTCTACCCAGGAGATCCAGGCGGATCAGTTGCTGAACCTGGTGTATGACGGCAAGAACAACCGCTTGTTAGGCGTGGATCAGGGGATCGATCGCGATAACTACCGTAACACTCATTTGGGGCATGACTACGCGAAGCGCAGCAGTGGCCATCGGGTGTTTGCACTGGATGCGGACAGCGGCAAGGTGTTGGCCAGCGAATTGACCGACGAAGTGCCGATCGGCCTGCTGCTGGACGATCGTAACCAGCGGATCTACGTCGCTAACCGTAAAGGGATCCGTGTCGATCACGGTGCAGGGACCTTGACGGTGTTTGATGCGAAGACCCTCAAACGCCAGCAAAAGGTAGAGCTGCCACCGCACCCTAACAGCCTGGCGCTGGACACCCGCAACAACGTGCTGTTCGTGACGGTGAAAAATGACGGTGCCAGCACCAAGGCCGGTAAACCGGAAAGCGTCGTGCGCATTCAACTGCCAAAAAACTAGTTTTACCCTGCTGCGTCAGTGAACGCTGACGCAGCGTATTCCCTTATTTAATAGTGATTAGCGGAGCGGCTCTCTGGCGTTTGCTTATTCTGTTGTTTTAAAAGGGCGGGTTAATATCCCGCCCTGAGCATTTCATCGCGTAATAAATCGATAATGGCCGGCTCTATATGGGGGAACTTGCGTTTAATTTCTGCGATGGCTTCTGCCACGGAAGGGGCGGCAAAGGTCCCGGAGAATGGCAGCAGGGGAAGGCTGGCATCGCTGTCCGGGAATTCACCGCTGATGGTGCCGGTGATCATGTCCGCTCTCTTTTGCGCGGTGAAGTCGTATTCGCCAATATTCTTATTAATCGATGTCATTTTAACCTCGGTATCGGATTTCCTGGTGCCGCTACGCACCGGTCAACGCCTTCCTTTAAGCATAGTCCCTGAGTCGCTGAGCACCACCGACTCTCAGCCCGACACCTTTGATATGGGTCAATCCCACATAAACATAAGGTAATAAAGCCTGGCCTTGAACCGATAATTTGATTATAAACAACGGCGTTAGGGACAATGTTCTCATCTGAATTGGAGTATTTAAGTTGGCTAAAGTGAATCGACTGTTTGCCGGTGCGTTACTGGCGTTATTGCTTCCTGCTGTCGCTGCGGCGGCGGATTACCGCGCGGGTGAACAATATACCCGCCTGGATAAGCCGGTGGCCTCTGCCCCTGCGGTGATGGAGTTTTTCTCCTTCTATTGCGGCCCCTGCTATCAGTTTGCCGATACCTACCATGTGGGCAGCACCGTCAGCCAGGCATTGCCTGCGGGCACCAAACTGACCAAATACCACGTTGGCCTGATGGGCAAACTGGGTAATGAGCTGACCGAAGCCTGGTCGGTGGCGATGGTGATGGGCATTGAGGACAAAATTGAAGGCTTGCTGTTCGACGAGCTGCAAAAGAAGCGCGCCATCAACAGTGAACAAGATATCCAGCGGGTGTTTGCCGCTGCCGGTGTGGATGCTGCTACCTATGAAAATGCGCGCCACAGCCTGCTGGTGAAGGGCATGATTGCCAAACAGAATGAGGCAGTGAAGGCGCTGGACGTGCGTGCAACGCCATCGTTTTATGTCTCCGGCAAGTACAAAATCGACAATGCCGGTATGGCGAGCCAAAGCGTTGACGGTTACGCCAAAGAGTACGCCGCCGTGGTTCGCTATTTATTGGATACTCAGCCCTAAGCGTTATTTTCCGGCTGGCAGATCCAGTGCGTGACGCAGTTCATCGCGCGCCTGCTGGTATTGCTGCTGGAAATCTTGCTGCTGCGAGAGCTGTTGGCTGATCACGCTGCCGGAGATTCGGCCCATCTCAATATCTGACGGGTAGTGAATACCGGCGACTACGCGGTTATCACCGTATTGCCAGGCGCGCGCCATGATCTCGGCGCGCTTTTCCGGCACCATATTAGCCAGCGTAATGCCCATTAGCGTGCCCAGCGTGGTATGGCCGGAGGGCCAGGAGCCGGAAGTGGAGCGTTTCACGATCGGTTCTATACGGCTATCCAGCATGTGTGGGCGTGGACGCTTCCAAAAGTCTTTGGCAGGGTCGACCACGGCGGCTTCGGTGGCGACAATGCGCTCAAAGAAGGCGCTCAGCACCGGCAGGGCCTGAGCATTGAATTTCGGCCCCATCACGTTGCTGTACACCCAAACATTCTCTTCTGCATCCGCCTTGGCCTGAGTGGCCATTTCCGTTGTCCGTTTCTGCTGCATATCCACCACTTCCTGCAATTCCCGTTTGGTTTGTACCGAGTCATTGGCCGGTGGCGGTGGCAGGATCTTGGTCAGATCAACCTGCTTGGCGGTGGTGAAGGGCTGTGCTTCTTCGGCAGCGTAAGCGCTGAACGCAGGCAGGGCGGCAGCCGTGAACAAGCACAGTGCCAGCGCAGATTTTTGTAATATTTTCATTAGGAATACCCATGGTGTGAAGTTGGTTGTCATCAAACTGGGCTCTATATTTGGTGCGTAATGTGATGGTTACATGACGGATGCGTGTCTATTTGATGACGTGGGTTCTGTTGCCGGCGCAATCTGTGATCCCAGCGCCAAATCCCGTCCCCGACATTGCTTGTATGTTACCGGGTTGTTATGTTGATTTTCTGTTCGACGCCGTTCGCGTTTCATCGCTGATGTTTTGAGGGGTAAGCCATGGCAATTTCCGTACAGGTCAGGGAGGTCGGCTTCGAGGAATGGCTGGCGAAAATCAATTCCGCCTGTGGCCGGTTTTGCGCCAAGACGCTGGGGCCTGGCTTTAGCGGCGCGATGCAGGAGTTCCGCGCCCACGCGTTGCGTCTGAGCGTGGTTGATGCTGCCCAGACCCGGCTGTACCGTACCCAACAGGAGATTGCCCGTAGCGACGGCTCGCACTTTTTCACGGTGTTTCAACTGCGTGGCAGCTCATTGATGGAGCAGGGCGATCGGCAGGCGGTATTGTCCGCCGGTGACGTCACGCTGATTGACGCCTCACGCACCAGCAGCTTTACCTTCCAACAGAATTCCCGCCAAATCTCATTACTGATGCCGCGCAGCTATCTCGAGCAGTCTGCGTCCGAAGTACAGTACGCCCGGCGGCTCGATGCGCAAAGCAGCGTGGTGCGCCTTAGTCGGCAACTGGTGTTGGGTTGCATGCAGGACTCGCAGATGAGCGCTCCGGAAAGTGAAGCGATACTGAACGCGGTGGCGACGCTGTTGCGTCCGGCGCTGGTCGAGCGCGTGGTTGAGGAAGACCGTCATCCGCGCAGCTTTAATCGAACGCTGGCGTTTATCGATACGCATATTCAGTCGCCGCAGTTGCGGCCGGAGTGGATTGCCGGCGAGCTTGGCGTTTCGGTACGCAGTTTGTATCGGATGTTTGCTCGTCAGGGACTGGTGGTGGCGCAATATATCAAGCACCGCCGTCTGGATTTGTGCGCGCAGGCATTACGCAGCGCACCGGAGCGACAGAAACTGGCCACTATCGGCTATGACTGGGGCTTTAGCGATCACAGCCACTTTTCCACCGCCTTCAAAAGCCGTTTTGGCGTTTCGCCGAGCGAATACCGTAAACAGCATCAATAGCGCCACAGGTGGCGCTATTGATGATTAAGTCGCTGTTTAGTAACGGATACACACCGATTTGGATTCGGTATAGGCATCCAGCCAGTCCGGGCCGAAGTCGCGGCCACTGCCCGATTGTTTAAAGCCGCCGAAAGGCATGTTGGCGTCGATCAACGTATGGGTATTGACCCAGACCGTACCGGTCTGAATGCGTGGCGTGTACGCCATTGCAGCCTGCAGACTGGTGGTCCACAGACTGGCGGTCAGGCCGTAGTCGGTGTCATTGGCTTTGCGCAGCGCCTCTTCGGCGTCCGCCACGCGGATCAGATTCACCACCGGACCAAACACTTCTTCGCGCGTCAGGTTCAGCTTATCGTCTGGGTTAATCACCAGTGTCGGCGGAATATAAAACCCCTGCGAATCCGGCCCGCTCGCGCCGCTGATCAGCTCCGCATGCTTGGATCTGGCATCGTCCAGATAGGCTGCCACTTTATTACGGTGATCGCTGGATACCAACGGGTTGATCTGCGCATTGGCATCCATGCCCGGCCCGACGGTCAGGGATTTCACCGCCTGCTCGAACCCGGCCACCAGGGTGTCGTAGATCGGTGCTTCAATATAAATCCGCGAACTGGCGGCGCACACTTGGCCCTGATTGAGGAAGCTGCCCGCCATCAGGCCTTCGATGACCTGCTGGGGATCGGCGTCTTTCAGCACGATGGCCGGGTTTTTACCGCCCAGTTCCAGCGTGACGCGGGTCAGGCGATCTGCCGCTGCGCGCGCGATACCTTTGCCGACCGGCGTGGAGCCGGTAAAGCTCACTTTGGCGACCAGCGGGTGTTCGGTCAGTGCCTTGCCGCAGCCGGTGCCTTTGCCGGTTACCACGTTGAATACGCCCGGCGGAATACCGGCCTCGGTGGCCAGTTCGGCCATGCGCAGCACGGTGAGCGGGGTGGTTTCCGAGGGTTTGATGACGATAGAGCAACCCGCCGCCAGCGCCGGCATCACTTTCCACATGGCGATCATCAGCGGGAAGTTCCACGGCACGATACCGGCCACTACGCCAATCGGTTCTTTGCGGGTATATACCTGATATTTGGCACCCGGTGGTATCGGGATCGACACGTCCAGCGTTTGGCCGGTGATCTTGGTGGTCAGCCCGGCGGTGTAGCGCATCCAGTTCACCGTGCTGCCGACTTCAAACATGCGGGCGATATTGATCGACTTGCCCTGTTCCAGCGTTTCCAACTGGGCCAGCTCTTCGCTGTGTTGCTCAAGGAGATCGGCATAGCGCAGTAAAATGCGTTCGCGCTCGGCGGGTAAACGCTGTGCCCAGATCCCGGCGGTAAAAGCCTGATGGGCCGATTGCACGGCACGCGCGACGTCCTGTGCGTTGGCATCGGCGGTAGAAGAGATTTGCTGTCCGTCGGCGGGGTTATACACCGCCAGCCGGCCTTCGGCGCTGGCTTCGCACCATTGGCCGTCGATATATAGCCCATGATGACGATCGAGAAAACGCGAAACGCTGTCCATCATTGCTAGGGTATTGTCAGGCATACGCCCTCCTGTCAGACAAAAAAGGTCGCTATCGTTAACCTTAAAAGCTTACAGCAGGTGGAGAGGATCGACTTTTGTCTGCCTGACAATCGGTTTGCCCTGCGTGACATGATGGGGGAGATGCTAACGGCTGAACGGGTCAGCCGTTAGGGAACCGGATCAGGAACTGAGGGTCGCCAGACGGGTGGCGAAGCCGAGGAACAGCAGGCCAATCAGACCATTGCCCAGTTTTGCCAGGCCTTTCTTGTGGTTGAAGAAGTGCGCCAGCATCGCGCCGGAGAAGATCAGCGTGGTCATATAGAGAAAACTGACCGACTCGAGGATCAACGCCAGAATGGTGAACGACAGGCCG
The DNA here is from genome assembly GCF_002607755.1 of Serratia sp. BW106. NCBI lineage: Bacteria > Pseudomonadati > Pseudomonadota > Gammaproteobacteria > Enterobacterales > Yersiniaceae > Serratia > Serratia sp. BW106. The sequence continues at coordinate 34,983 of NZ_MCGS01000034.1, read as the reverse complement.
GTGTGGGCATAGTCGAAGTCGATAAACTGCACAAAGAACGACACATAGAACAGGATCGCTTTCGGGTTGGTCAGGCTGAGCGTCAGTGATTTGCGCAGAATACTGTGGCTGCCTTCAATCTGTTGATGCTGTGCCGCATTTTTCTGGATAAAGGTGGCATAGAGAATTTTTGCACCCAGAAACAGCAGGTAAATCGCGCCGAGAAAACGCACCAGGGTAAACAGAAATGGTGTGGTGCGGATCAGCGAAGCCACGCCGATATAGGCGCAGAAAATCAGAATTGCATCACCGATAAACACGCCCAGTGCGGCGGTATAGCCAGCTCGCACACCGCGTGTCACGCCGGTTTTCAGCACGTACAACGTATTCGGGCCCGGCAGGATGATGATAAAAATCACCCCGGCCAGATAGGTCCAAAGATTCAGGACGCCAAAACTCTCTAACACAATAACCTCTCCATGCGCGGAACTGACAGCCAATAACACTGGCTACACCCGTAGCCGGGCGTGATCCTAACGCCGCAGCGGCGGGTTGGCAACGTAATAAACTTCATGTTGTTTGCCGTATTTCGTCGCCCGTTACACAGGGGTTAAAAAGGGGTTATGGCTTGCGTGCCAGCAGCGTGGCGAAACGCAGCGAAATGCGGTTACCGGCGGCGTCGGTCTTGTGCAGTTGGCCAACCTCTTCGTTGTACTTAAGCACTTCCCAACCGGCGTAATACTCTTTCAGCTCACCCGGTTTAAAGGTGAACGGGAAAGGCAGGCTACAAGGATAATCCGGTGTATCCATCGCCGCGACAATCAGGTTGTAACCGCCGTTGACGGTACTGTCCTGCATGTTTTTCACCAGCGAGGGGATCTGCGCCGGGTTGAGGAACATCAACACCACGGTAGAAAGGATAAAGTCGTATTCGCCGCTGAAGCTGTGGGTGTTGAGGTCTTGCACACTGGCGCGAATGTGCGACAAGCCTTCGCTATCGATGATGCCATTGAGATTATCAATCGATGGGCCGTGTTTGTCCCAGGCGGTGACGTCAAAGCCTTTCAGGTTGAGATAAAGCGAGTTGCGCCCGCCGCCGCAGCCCAAATCCAGCGTCTTGCCGGGCGCGATCTGCTGGACGGCCTCAATCACTTCGGAGTGGGTACGGGTCAGTTGGTATTTCTTGTGATAGTAATCTTCCGGCGAACAATAGAAAGCCAGTTGGCAGGTCATATCATCGGAGAACGAAACGATGCGGTGCCATTGCTGCGGCTCGATAAACGGCGGTTGGCTCTCGGGGCTGAACTGCCAGGTTTCGGTAGTCTCGCCCTGTTCGTTCATCAGTGCGAAGGTCAATGTCCCGCTCAGTAGCCTGAGTTTGGCCCAGGTGCCGCTTTGGGTGTTGTGCTTTTGCTGGAAACTTTCCGGCAGCGTGGTGCTGTTCCATTCTGGCAGGGTTTTATAACAAAGCAGTTCGTTCATGTATCACTCCTTGGGTTCTGCGTTGCCGCATGTGGCGGGCGAACAGAATGATTTTATATGTTGCATATAAAATACATGTTTATGGGGCCATTGAAAATGCCCAGTAGCATGAAAGGCGTGATTTAGAGCTTACGGTGCATTCGGGTATTGACCGCCCTGAAGCCGAGCCGGGTATATAGTCTGGCCGCCGTCGGATTGTCGTCGAAGACCGCCAGTTCGGCATATTCGGCACCGGCATCCCGTCCGGCATCCAGCACCGCGCTGAGGATCTTCTCACCGTAACCTTTGCCCCGCCAGGCACTATCCACTTCAAAATCATAGATAAACAACTGCTTACCGTAGGTGCGTTGTTTGATGTTGTACCAGACGATGGCGATATTCTCTTCTGCTCCCACCAGCCGGGCACAAACCAACCTGTGGTTGGGCGTCGCCAACCCCTGGGGCAACGAGTCGTTATAGGTGGCTGCGGCTTCCACCTGCGCTTGCTCCTGACTCAGCAGCAGAGAACGCTGCAGATCCCTGGCATATTCTTCGATTGCGTGAGTGCAGTAACGCTCGAATTCCTGCTGGTTCATGTCTCTGAGTTCAATCATTGGGTTGTTCCTTGACGGTTATTTTCCTTTCATGGCCCGGTATTAACGACCGAAACGGCATATTTAAACTGGATCAGGGTCTGCGACTGGGCTAACGTCAGTGCAGTTTAAGCTAAAACGATCAGGGAAAAGATGCTAATTCGCCGTTTTATCAACCCGATGACCTTACGTCCGTTGAGTCTGCTCGCGCTGCTGGTGCTGGCTGGCTGTACCACTAAAACGCCTACTGCGCCGGTGCAACGTCCGGCAGACGTCAAAGCCCAGTTGGTGCGGTTAATGCCGGCCAATACCGCCGATCGCCAGGGCTGGGCCACCGATATTACCGCCGCCTTTGCCGCGCAGGGTATTGAACCCAGCGACCAAAACCTGTGTTCGGTGCTGGCTGTCACCGAGCAAGAGTCGACCTTCCAGGCCAACCCGCCGGTGCCGGGGCTGCCAAAAATCGCCTGGAAAGAGATCGACCGCCGCGCCGACCAACTGCATATTCCCAATTTCCTGGTGCACACCGCCCTGCTGATTAAATCGTCGAATGGCAAGAGCTACAGCGAGCGGTTGGACAAGGTGCGCACAGAGAAAGACCTGAGCGATATTTTTGATGACATGATCGATTCGGTGCCGATGGGGCAGAAGCTGTTTGGCAGCCTGAATCCGGTGCATACCGCCGGGCCAATGCAGGTGAGTATTGCCTTCGCCGAAGCCCATGCCAAAGGTTATCCGTACCCGATTGACGGCTCAATCCGCCGCGAAGTATTCAGCCGCCGTGGTGGCATGTATTTCGGTATCGCCCACCTGCTGGGGTATCCGGCCAACTACAGCCAACCGATTTACCGCTTTGCCGACTTCAATGCCGGTTGGTACGCCAGCCGCAACGCGGCTTTCCAAAGTGCAGTCAGCCGGACGACGGGTATTCCGCTGGCACTGGACGGCGATTTGATTAACTACGGCACCGACAAGCCGGGCACTACCGAACTGGCCGTGCGTACCCTCGGCAAGCGCCTGGATATGAGCAACTCGTCGATTCGCCGGGCGCTGGAGAAGGGCGATTTGCTGGAGTTTGCCGACACCGACCTGTATGAGCGAGTCTATGCTCTGGCGGAGAAATCCACCGGCAAGAAACTGCCACGGGAAATGCTGCCGGGCATTCAACTGGAAAGCCCGAAAATTACCCGTAAGCTGACCACCGCCTGGTTTGCCAAGCGGGTGGACGAGCGGCGCCAACGTTGTATGACGCGCGCCTCGGCGGGTTAAACCTGTGGGGTACTGATAAACGCAGGATGCCGCTCGGCCTGGGCGGCAAATGCCGCCAGCGTCGGGTGGTTATCGGCGCTAATCAGCCCGGGGAGCATGAGTTGAGTGAAGCTCCAGGCCACCGCCACGCTGACCTCAGCAACGTAATTGGTTATGTTAGTGTTTTTTTAATCCGACGGAGGTATAAATATGTCTGAATAGATGGCGGGGAGAGCAATGGTCGTGTCCAGATTGCCAGTAATAGAACCTTGATCAACTAGCGACGGATATCACTGCATCAACGCGTGACGGGCGCTTAGGGGCAGCCAATTAATCTAGTTGGTTTCGAGAAAGCCTATTTTCACCCGGTACAACTAGTTATTTCCGCCCACTTCGGTCACACTGCAGACGCTGATAAAACGTATGATTTAGGTGATATGAGCGTTCATTAACTAATTCTTAATTAGGCTCCATGAACGCGAACAGGGTGGGAATGGGGAGTAAAAATAAAATCAGAGTTGCAAGTATCCTTTTGTAGCTACAATATTTTCAATGTCATTTTTATACATTCCCATTAAAGTCATAACTTTTTCAGTTAGTTGTTCGAATTGAACTTCATCAATCATCAACCTTTCGCCATGGGCTATATCATTTCTTGCATTTACTATCGACTCATCAATGTAAGGGTAGTATGTTTTGTAATCAACTGTATTTATTCCTATTGACTTTGCTATGTTGTCAAATACTATAGAGCTTAAGTTTGATTGAGTGTCGACGTAATTCTCATGTTTTATAACTGCAATATTAGAACTTTTTTCTATCATCGCGCTTAGAAAACGTAGGCATGTATCTACGTCTTTTGTTTCAGAGAATCCATGAATTTCCTTTTTTAATACATGTGTTGTGTAAACTAATTTCAAAGAATTCATAGTTAGTTTTTGATAATGCAAATAATTTAAAAATAACTCAGTGGAATTTTTAATGAAACCTTCCCAATGAGAATAAGATATTGCTACACCAGAACGTATTATGGTTTTCTTGAGTGCACCATTCTTGCCTTTAGCCTCCATTCGCAGATGTATTATCTCTTTTTTTCGCCAAGATAGTTCATTGGTTAACTCTCGAAATAAAATGCTTACGGTTCTGATTTCCATATCAATCAAACCATACTTTTGCTTTTGGTAAGGTTTTTATTAATCGGCTCGGTGCACTGACACCTGCACGTGCATAGTTTGTAAAGTCGGGATCAAGCCACATGGCTTTAATCTTTCCTTCAAGGTAAGCTGCTGGCTCAGCTTCATATTTTTCAATGTTAGCTGCAATACCTTGTGTTATCACTTCATATGCGGAAATCAAAAACCCTCTTGAAAATGTAGTGCCGTCATATTTCTTAAATGTATTCTGTCCCATCTTTGAATTCAAAACATCAAAAGTTCTTATGAATATTTCAGTCTCACCATCTATATTGTATTTTTTATCCGAGGAAATAGTTCTTGAAATTGTATTTAACCATTCATTGATATCAACGCTTTTATCGAAAGCTGCATATCTATAGGCTAAGAAACGTAATATTAAGTCCATTGGCTTCTGCTCTGAAATTGATTTTTCAGTTTGAAGTGTTATTTCCGAGAACTTATCGTATTGGCTAAGTTTAGATAGTTTTTCATACAGATCTTTATTAAGCATAACCATAATGCAATTTCTGACTTCTTGATCTGTTAGGCTAGAACCACCTGTATTCAATCGTTCAAAAAGTTCGTATTTTGTTTTTTCATCACTTTCTTTTTTTAGTATCTCAACTCGTAGACGTGTTCTTTCAAAGTCTAAGCGTATAGATAAGGGGATAACTGTTTCATCTTCGTCATTTTCTGCGTTCCATTTCATACTATCAAGAGAAGGTAACAATCTGGTTCCAGATGGAATGAATTGTGGGTATAAACCTTCATCTGCTTTTTTTAACACTCCAGAAAACTCAAAGATAGTCGAAAGTCTTTGTAATCCATCTATTACTTCCCAACGCCCATTTTCGTCAGTAAAAACAAAAATTGGTGGGATGGGAATGCCTAATAATAAAGATTCTATAAATCTGGTTTTTTGAGAGCTATCCCACCGAAATAATCTTTGATAATTAGGATTGATAATCATCTCTGAGCGCTCATAGATACGAGTTAATTCACCGATAGACATATCAAAGCTATCTTTAGCTATTTCTTTTTTTGCACTTCTCAACTCATCTTGCAAGTTCATCTCATGAATCCTTAGTTTTATTGACCTACATAATCTAACATAAAAATTTTTACTATTTCTACCGGATTTTTGGCATGACTCACAGTTCCTGCTTTATGTATTTTTATAGGGCTATTCTTACTGATTTTATCGTGCAAACCGTAGTGCCGTAGTCTTGAATACAGACGTTGATTAGTGACTAACTGTCAAATTGCACACTGGATGAATCAGGGCTGGTAGTTGTTTGTGATGCGCGCAGCTTTGTGAACATTAGTCTCCTGAAACGCTGGTAGCTATCACATCATCTGCTTGCATTCTATAGGCAAGCCAGAGCCATCAATTGTTCATCAACTTGTTGCTGCTCATCTAAGGTTTACCGTCCGGTTTTTGAGTGACATTGACACTAAACACCTTAGGGGTCAGAGTTGAGCGGTATGGGCTTTCTAAGTTGTAGGTCCACGCTAATATGTTAGATGTTATTTTCAAAAAATATCCATCTTAAAATAAAATATACTTTTCGGATTGTTTTTCAATGTGTAAGTTTTATTTCCACATCTTTAAATTTGAACTAATAGCAGAGGAAATCATGCCGCCATTTAAGGCGGCATAAATTAATTTTTATTCTGTATCGCATCAGAGCGGAGCCTAGCACCAACTGTAGATTCTATAATGTTATCCCTAATTTTTTCAACTTTATCACTTTTCACTACGGCAACCTCAACATGACGGGCAAAGTTTTCATACTCTGATTTATTTTTAAGTTCATGACTTAAAACAGCAACACCTTCCTCTCTTGAACTACACTTGCTAAGTAAATCCATCAATTTCTCAAACCCTTTATAATTTCCGGGTAAGCTTTTATTAGTAATAAAATTTGTTTTCTTTACTAGTTTCAGAGTGAACTGATAATCACCTGACATGATTTTTTCAATATCATTATTACTTAACTCGAGAACAGCATCTTGCAGCTCTCGAAAGATCGAAGCCAACGTTCTGGAGTCGCTCATTATCACTCCTCAATCTTTTTAAGAAATTCATCAACAAACTCTTCAATTTCTGCAACTATAGCAGCATGAGTTGTGTTTGAGTATCGGTTTAATGTTACGGGAATTCCATCTCGAGGTGCATCGGAAAAAATTGTTTTATTTTCTCTAAATATAGAGTTAAATACAGGGACTCGTAATCTTTTCGTTTGGGCGATATACTGTCTTTGAGCTGCAATAGGTTGTTCAGAATGAATCTGAATCATCGTGAAAACAACCCCTAGAATTTCAGGGGACACTCTTTCGTAATCTTCATCTTTGTCCGCGTAAAAATTATAGTCTTTCACTAGGGAATCGACACTGCGTTTTAGATAGTCAATTCCAAGTGTGGATAGGTAATCTGGTTTTGCAGGAATAAGTATTTTATCTGATGCAATTAACGCATTTTTTGTCACTATATTAAAATTAGGAGGGCAATCAATCAATGCAATGTCATAATTCATTTCGTCGCCAAGTTTTTGTAGCTCCTCTCTCAGTTTTCCATGAACTTTTAAATATTTTTTTTGCGTTTGACTTGGGCTTGCTCCACCAAGAAGAGTTGCTAACTCAAGATCGACATTAATTAAGCCAAGATGAGATGATATTAAATCAATACATCCACCTCTAGCTCTAGAATTAAATCTATTATTAACTTGCTCCGGTTTGACTCTTAGGTCGGCTAGTGGCATTGTTTGCTCACCTTGGCTTATGCAATCAAACCAATTTTTTATTGTTTTTTCGTTTTTAAGGTTTTTGTCCCAAAAGTCGGGTGTTAAAAGAGAAAAAGTTAAACTTGCCTGAGCATCCATATCTAAAACCAAAACATTTTTTCCTCTCCATGCTAACTCGGCAGCTAAGTTAGAGGTAACAGTTGTTTTACCAACTCCACCTTTATAGTTAATAATTGAAACTATTTGCATGTTAATTAATTCCTTTTGTTTAATTGCATGTTCGACGTTAATTCCACTGTGATAAAATACATCTAATTTAATTTAACTCAATAATTTTTATCTCGCACTCGTTTACCAAAGTCACTGCAGTTATCCTGTAAGTTATACCCATTCGTATTCATTTCCGCCTGCTGATTTTGTCAATGAAAGAGATCGAAATGTGAAAAGTATAATTTACGGGGCACCAGATCACTGTTGTACTGAAGTCTGTTGAAGGTGGACGTAGGTTAAGGGTGTCCGCCAAGAGGCCGCTATTCTAGAAATATCATGCAATAAATAGAAGGTGAAGTTCGGTGATGTGAGAATTTTATTGAAATTACATGTGGTTATGATTTTTTTGCATAAGTAAGTTTGGATGAATAGGCTCTGAAACGTCTCATCGTAAAAAATATTAAAACTAGATTCTTATCGTGAGTTGGCTACGCATTTAACAGTGCTTATTCTCCTCAGGGTATGTCGGGCCTGCGAAATACTGAAACTGAGTAAAACTGTTTACTGTTATCGACCGAGATGAACTAATGAAAGTTGCACTTCCAGAGGTAGCTAAATTATAACGAGCTGTACAGTTTTTTCTCAAGCGGCCAGCACCAGCGTCGGGGCTTTCACCACCGGATTAATGGCTTTGAATTGTTCAAAACCGCGGAACACCGAAATGGCGTGGTGCTCAAACTCGATCTCCAATAATTTCAAACAAATTGCCACCCGGCGCACATAGGGTGAATCCAGCATGCCAATCAATTGCATCATGTTTTCCTGGGCCTATTCGCCCGATTTAAGTGAATGAATAAACGTCACCAACCACTTGGCTACCGTTTCCGGCGTGTCTTCCATTAAAAAATGTCCTGCTTGTGGGATCACCTGCAGCCTGGCACCGGGAATGTCGCCCTGCAAACGGTAGGCGTAACTTACCGGCTGCCACTCATCGTTCTCACCCCAGAGGATTTACATCGGCAGGCGGAGCTCTGGCAGGCGCTGGGCGAAGTCTTCAGTATCGCGGGCGTCGTAATGGGCGATTTGATGTTGATAAAATGCCGGTTGGCAGACAGTGTGCCACCGGGGTGGCGCTATCAGTCAGGAGACAGGGTGAAGCTGGTCAGCTATGGGCCGGACTGTTTTTACCGCCGCCTGGCGGAAGAGCGACTGAGCGCCGCGGGTATTGCCTGCCAGGTGTCGGTGGAATGTCCGTCGGTGGCGGGGATGTTGGCGGCCATTGCTGCCGGGATGGGCATTGGCCTGCTCAATCAGCAGTCTATCGATCGACGGGTGCAGATCGAGACCCGCTTAGAGCGCCTGCTGCCCTTACCGAACGTGGCGCATGCGTTACGTCTGGGGGCCAAGCGGCACCACCCACTACTGCAAACCTTGCAACAGCAGGTGGTGCAGGCTCTGGGGCCAGCCGCCTTTCCCTGAGCAACGGCGGATGGATGCTGATGGGGTTAAGCGCGACGCGGGTTGGTCAGGCCGAAGTTAAAGTGATTACAGCGATTGCAGAACTCCTTCATCACCGGCGGGGTGTCCATCATCGGTACCTTCACTTCGATAAAGGCCAGCCGATCCTGCCGCGAGGCGTGCTCCAGCGCAATTTCCAACTGTTGAGTGGTTTCTACCGCCACGCTGAACGGCGTCGCCTGGGTGTTGAGTACCGCCGGCAGTTTGGCGTAGTCCCACGGCCCAATATCGTTGTATGACGAGTTCTCCCCGAGAATGTAGCGCTCGATGGTGTAGCCGTCGTTATTAATCAGGAAGATAATCGGCTTCTGATCGTAACGCAGCAGGGTGGAAACTTCCTGCGCGGTCAGTTGGAAGGAGCCATCGCCGATAAACAGCAGATGACGGCGATCCGGTGCGGCCATCATGGTGCCCAACAGCGCCGGTAAGGTATAACCGATCGAGCCCCAGATCGGCTGATTGACCACCTGGACGCCGTCCGGCATCCGCATGCCGCCAATCGCTGCGCCCGAAGTGCCATTCTCTACCACCAGGACATCATCGGCCCGAATAAAGCGTTGCAGGCGCTGCCATAAATAGGCCTGGTCGATCGGGGTTTCGCTCGGCGTCGCCAGCCGATGGCGCGCTTCAGGCAGTGGAGCCGGGTGATAATTTGCCACGCCTTCGCCCAGCGCCAGCAGTGCCTGCAACAGGTCTGCCGTTGCCACTGCCGGGTAAGAAGTGTCACCCAGCTTCACTGAAAACGGTTGAATATCAATTTGCGCGTCGGACGGGATGCGATGCGAGAAATAGCCGGTGGTGGAGTCCACCAGCCGTACCCCAAAGCTCAGCACGCAGTCGGCGTGCGCCATGTGTTCATACAGTTCGGGGCGTGACAGATTGCCGCTGTAACCGCCCATCCAACCCGGTGTGGTTTCCGGAATAATGCATTTGGCCGTCGGCATGTTGGTGAGTGGGATAGCGAATTTATGCGCCACGTCGATCACTAACTGCTGTAGCTGAAAGCGATCCACCATTTGGTCGACCAGAATAATCGGTTTTTTCGCCTGTTTGATCCGCGCCAGCAATGCCATCGCCGCCAGTTGAACATTATATTTGTCGCTGGCCGGCAATTGCGGCGGGGTGATCACCTGAGTAATTTCAATTTCCACATCGCAAATATCGGAAGGTAATTGTAAATAAACCGGTTTCTTTTCCGTCCAGGCACGGGAAATAACCCGGGGGATTTCCACCGCCGCATTTTCCGGTGTAATTAATGCCTGGGCGACGGTGAATTGTTTAAAGCAGTTCATCACGTTATCAAAGTTACCGTCTGCCAGCGTGTGGTGCAGCAGAAGATGGTTTTTCATTGCGTGCAGCGGCGGGGTGCCGGACAGGCAGACCACCGGGGCAGATTCGGCGTAGGCACCGGCAATACCGGACAGCGCGGCCAGATCGCCGACACCGTAGGTGGTGATCAGTGCCCCGGCACCTTTTAGCCGTGCATAGCCGTCGGCCGCATAGGATGCATTCAGTTCATTGCAGTTGCCGATGAACTCAAGGTTATCCTCCTGTTCAATCAATTCCAGCAGCGCCAAATTATAGTCGCCGGGTACGCCATAAATACGATCGATGTTCAGGGTGCGGAGCTGCTGCAGGATGAAAGCTCCAATAGTGATTTTCATGTAATTCTCCGGATTTTTTATCTTTCTTTTATCAGGCAGAGAACAGCAAGTTAATTGCCGACGATGTTGTGTAGAGAACCTTAAAATAACGCTGGACCCGTACAGTCAGGGGGCGCTGGTTAGCTTTAACAATTATTTAAACTATCGGCTTGTTCAAGTTGAGGCGGCTGTCGCGGGGGCGGATGATTTGTATTCCCGGGTTTACGTTGTGACTAATCGGTATTAAAGGTGGGGTTGTCGGCGGTGGTATTTTTCATTGAATGTAATAGAGATGTAAAATCTGGCTTGTGTCGCCAGTTCATAGCGTGCTGAGTGAGTGCCCGGTACTTTTGCCCGCGGATTAAATGGCTACCGGTCATCTGCCCGTTTTTGATGGCACCGACCTCTACGGCAGTGATGTAACTGCATATTTACAGCAGTGCCAGGCGACAGAACCCTTAGCGTGGCAGGAGCGCCGGTAAAACGGCTTTTCAGTCCCGATTAAAAACGTGATCGCCGTTACATTAGCTTGCCGGGCGGCAGTAAAGATTCCGCTACACCTGGCGAAGGAAAGAAGTTTTACCGCATGCCAGCTAACCGCTAGCGCCCTCTGCGCTGACGGCACGATTGCGGAGTTTTCTGACAGACGCTGCACTGAGGGAAGAGTAGCCTGTGCGCCGCAAACCGCCTTTCCGCCTGACGGCAGCTAAACTTAACCAAGTGACAACGAGTAAGAAAAACTGGCTGGATAAATAAGATACAGCTTGATCTTGAGTAGGTGATAGGTAAGAATCCCCGGCCTTATTTTTTACAGGAGTTTGATAATGCTTTTTAAACGGACCGTTTTGGCTTGCACAGTGGCGCTGCTATTTCCTGCACTACCTTCTTACGCTGAGGTTGGTGCCGAAAATAGCAATGCCGTGCAGGCTGAAAAACCGGGCCTGTGGCAGCGTTTCACCCGTAACGTGGCGGAAACCTGGAACAATTCACCAAATAAAGATCTCTATGTGCCGGCGATTACCTGGCATAACCGCTGGACCTACGATCAGGAAAAAATCGACTCCTACAACGAGCGCCCCTGGGGCGGTGGTTATGGCATCTCGCGCTACGACAGCGACGGTGACTGGCATGGTCTCTATCTGATGGTATTCAAGGATTCGTTCAATAAGTGGGAACCGATCGGCGGTTACGCTTATGAGAAGATCTGGCGGCCGCTGGAGGACAAGGATTTCCGTTTGGGTCTGGGCTTTACCGCCAGTATTACCGCGCGCGATAACTGGAATTACATTCCTATCCCGGCGCCGTTGCCTCTGGCCTCTATCGGCTACAAACAACTGACCTTTCAGGCCACCTATATTCCCGGTACCTACAATAACGGTAACGTGTTCTTTGGCTGGTTCCGTTGGCAGTTCTGATCGCCGTCGGGTCGTTCATTCTGCCACCCCCAATTCTCCCTGTCGTGCGTTTCCCAGCCAGAAAATTACCTGAATTCTGAAAAAATCGCTGCATTGTCAGATAAAAGGAACTTGTCGCGGGTGGTGGCGTCCGAAGAGGTGACCCAGCGCATTGCGCTTATTGCACACGATATGCCCACCTGATTTCTCCCGCCGCAGAGCCAGGGGAAACAGGCAGGGATGGCGAGATAAACAGGAGTTTTACCCCATGAACACCAAGCATCGTTTACTGTTGGCGCTGACATTGACCACCGCTATGACCTGTGGGGCGGCTCAGGCTGCCGGATTGATGGATTCCCTGAGCAGCGCAGCCGGTGAGCTGAGCAAGTCAGGCGACAGCACGGGCGGCACTTCACTGTCCTCGCTGACCGGCTTGCTGAACGGTGGCGATAAAGCGCTGAGCTCCAGCAGCATGACTAATGCCGCCGGTATCCTGCAGTACTGTGTGAAAAACAACGTACTGTCAGCCAATGGCGTTCAAGGCGTGCAAGACAAACTGTTGGGCAAATTGGGCATCAGCAGCACTGAGAACGCCAAGAGCCAGGACTACCAGCAAGGGCTGGGCGGTCTGCTGCAAACCGGCGAAGGCAAGAGCCTGGATTTGAACAGCCTGGGCACTTCGCAAATCACCGAAAAAGTGAAGCAAAAAGCCTGTGATCTGGTCCTGAAGCAGGGCGCGTCCTTCATTTCCTGATAACGTAAACGGCGGTTGCTTATGCACCGCCGTTTTTAATTTGTATAAGCTGAAAAAATGAAAAAAATTCTGATGGTCTCCCTGCTTGCAGGGATGGCGATGCTACAGGGCTGCACCATGAAATCCAACGATGCGCCACCTCCACCGCAGATGAAACCGATCGGCATGGCCAACCCGGCAGACGTTTATTGCACCGAGATCGGCGGCAAATTGAATGCCAAACAAAATGCCAACGGCCAGTATTCCACCTGCACCTTGCCTAATGGCCAGGAAATTGAAAGCTGGGAACTGTTCCGTCGTGACCACCCGGTGAAGAAATAAGCGCTCGGGTTAAAACTCACGATCGCTGATCGGCTGGAGCCGCACGCTGCCGTCCGTTTGCGTATTGAGCGGCAGCCGCCAGTCCAGATGGCTGCTGAGGGTGAAGGGCCTGGAACGGAAGTTACAGCCGCTTTTGATGTTTCTGATCTTCATGATGTATTCGCCGGCCGGATTGGTTTTGATATTGAAACTGCCAGCAGCGGGAATAAACACTTCAGCCAGCTGTTGTGGCTGGCCGGGCGTTTCCAGTTTGACCAGCACCGGAAAATCGTTGTTTTGATTGTCCAGTGTCAGCTGCTGCAAGCGACCGCTGTTTTTGTGCTCTGGTTGATGCAGGTAACCGGCCGACGCGGGCCAGGGTTGTCCGGCATTGTCATGCAGCGGGCCTCCGCACTGTTCGCGAGCCTCGCGCAGCGGCATTTCACGCTGGATGGCCCGGTTGTAATCCGTGGGGGTGATCGAGACAAACTCATCGTCATTTTGATGGGCACGCAGATAGCGTTTGGTGCTGAACACCCCAACGGCAATCAGCATAAAGAAGATAAAAATCGTCAGGCGACTCCTGAAAATCCCGCCAAACAGCCTGCCCGGCAATTGAAACAGCCACTTCACTATTTTTGACAGCATCTTTTTCCCTTAGCGCCCAAGCCGTTACGTTCTGCGGTAACGTTGCCTGCCTCAGTATAGCCAAATCGTTCGCCAAGAGGTGAGCGTCTCATGAAATTCCCGTGTTTACCCGCTTCCTTCTCCCAGCAACAGCAGCAGTAAATGCCCACAACGACGGCAACCGCAAAACTCAGCAGCCCAGCCCTGTTCTCGAATTATTTGTACGTTTTTGCACGTTTGTGTACATTGATGATCACTTGTTCGCCAGCGAGAGGCAAAATGTCCAAACTGTTACCCAACCAACGTCATGAGGCGATCCTCACCACGCTGCAGCAGCAGGGGCGAGTGCTGGCGGTTGAAATGGCGGAACGTCTGAATACCACCGAAGCGACCATTCGGCGCGATCTGCGTCAGTTGGCGGCACAAAACCTGTGTAAACGCATCTATGGCGGAGCACTGGCCCCCACACCGGCAACCGGGCCGATCGGGGATCGACTGCATTTGAGCGGTGATGAGAAACAGGCTTTGGCGCTGGCCGCACTGGCGCTAATCGAGGAAGGGCAGGTGATTTTCCTCGATGCCGGTAGCACCCATCTTTATCTGGCCGATCTGTTGCCCCCTGACCAGCGGCTGACGGTGGTGACTAACGCGCTGAGTATCGCCGCTAAAATGCTGGAACGGCCGGGGATCCGCACTATTTTAATTGGCGGTGAGCTGGATGCCGACATCGGCGGCTGTGTCGATGCCAAAGCGGTGCAGGAAATTGACGGTTTTCATTTCGACATCGCTTTCACCGGCATCTGCGCTTACGACCCGGCCAGCGGTTTCTCGGCGTTGAATTATCAGGATGCCCAGTTCAAGAAACGCCTGTTGACGCGTTCCGGTAACGTAGCGGTGCTCTGTACCGGCGACAAATTGAATACCTACGCCCCCTACAGTTTCCTGCCTGCCAACCGCGTCGATTATTTGGTGACGCCGCCTGGCCGACATCCACAGCTCGAACAGCAGGTGACCCACAGCGGTGGCAAGGTGCTGTACAGCGACTCATCAATTGGAGAGTGAAATGAAAATAGCCCATGTTGCCCTGTGGACCCGCGATATTGATGCCCAGGTGGCGTTCTGGCAGCGTTACTTTAACGGCGTTGCCGGAGAATTGTACGTTAGCAAAAACCGCCCGGGTTTTGTTTCCCGTTTTGTCAGCCTGGCTAGCGGTCCGACGCTGGAGATCATGGGTTTACCGGCGTTGCTACCGGCGGATCAGGCCGAGGAACGTGTGGGTTGGGCGCACATTGCGCTGTCGTTAGGCGACGAGGACCTTGTCGACCAGTTAGCGCAGCGTGCGCAGCAGGAGGGGATCCTGCAGGCGCCGCCGCGCTGGACCGGCGATGGTTTTTACGAAGCGATCATCCGCGATCCGGACGGTAACGCCATTGAAATCACCGGCTGATCACTCTTCTTCAATGATGGCGAACTGCTGCGCCAGATAGTCGAGCAGCAGCCGCACCGCCGGCAGTAACCCACGGCGTGACGGGTAAACCGCGTGCACCACGCCGCCCTGTGGCTGCCAGCCGGGTAACAGTTGCACCAGTTCCCCACGCAGGATGTTATCGCGCATCATCATCGAGGGCAGTTGCACAATACCGGCACCGGCAATCGCGGCAGTACGCAGCATCAGCATATCGTCAGTCACCAGCCGTGGCGTGTGTTCCCACTCCACTTTTTCACCGTCCGGCCCGGTCAATTGCCACAGGTGCTGCGCGCGTGCGGGACCAAGATCGAGCGTGGGATATTTATGCAGATCCTCTGGCCGTTGTACCGGGCCGAGGGTGCGCACCAGTGCCGGGCTGGCAGCGACGCACCAGGTACGCTGCGCCAGGATCTTCAGCACCAGATCGCTGTCTTCCAGCGGCGGCGGCCGCACGCGGATCGCCAGATCCAACCCTTCTCCCACCACATCTACCCGGCGGTTGGTGGCATCCAGATGCACCGTGACTTTCGGGTAATCGGCCATAAAGGCCGCCACCATACTGCCGACCCGGGTATGCAAGATCGCCACCGGACAGGACATACGCACCGTACCGCAGGGTTCGGCGCGGGTTTGTTCGATCGCCTGCTGTGCCGCATCGGCTTCTACCAGCATCGCCTTACAGTGGGCATAGTAGTTCTGACCGACCTCAGTGACGGAGAAACGTCGCGTAGAGCGCTGGATCAGGCGAACACCCAGACGTTCTTCCAGCAGCGCCACGCGGCGGCTCAGTTTGGACTTCGGGATGCCCAGCGCACGACTGGCGGGGGCGAATCCCTGATGGTCGACCACGCTGGCGAAATAAAACAGATCGTTCAAGTCGGTGAACATCGCCTGTCCTTATCGTTCTATAAATAGAACGCTGAGTGTACATCTTGCCTACTACTGCAGCAAATGGCGTTGGATTAAACTTCTGGCATCAACCTAAGGTCGTGAGACCTGAAACAGGAGTTCAAGATGAAAAAGATCCTCGGTATTTACAACAGCCCTGAAGCCCACTGGGTCGGCAACGGCTTCCTGGTGAATTCGCTGTTCTCCTATAACGATCTGGGGGCGGAAATGAGCCCGTTCCTGCTGTTGGATCATGCGGCGCCAACCAAGTTCCGCTCTGCTTCCGGCACCCGTGGCGTTGGCCAGCACCCGCATCGCGGGTTTGAAACGGTGACCATCGTCTACCAAGGGGAAGTCGAGCACCGCGATTCCACCGGCAGCGGCGGGGTGATTGGCCCTGGTGATGTGCAGTGGATGACCGCCGCCTCAGGTATTTTGCACGAAGAGTTCCATTCCCGGGATTTCTCGCGCAATGGCGGCACCATGGAAATGGTCCAGCTGTGGGTGAACCTGCCGGCCAAGGACAAAATGGCTGAGCCGGGTTACCAGACGCTGTTGAATGCGGATATCCCGGTGGTTCCACTGGCAGACGGCGCAGGGCAGGTTCGGGTGATCGCCGGTAGCTTCGGCGATGCAGCCGGCCCGGCACGCACCTTCAGCCCGCTCAATGTCTGGGACATGAAGCTGAACGCCGGTCATACCACCACGTTGACAGTGCAAGAAGGCCATACGCTGGCGCTGGTAATGCTGCACGGGGCTATTCATGTTAACGGCGAGGAAGTGGTGCGTGAAACCCAAATGGTCAGGTTTGACCGGGCGGGGGATTCAATCACCATCGAAGCCAACAACGACGTCAGTTTGTTGGTACTGAGCGGCGAGCCGATCGACGAGCCTATCGTTGGTCATGGTCCGTTCGTGATGAACAGCAACGCGGAAATCCAGCAGGCTTTCCATGACTTCAACGGTGGCAAATTCGGCAGCATGGCGACAGAGCATGACGTCGGCTAAACCCATCCACACCCGAGAACCGATCCGGTAAAACAATGCCGGATCCGGTTCTACACTTTAAGACAACCTCTGCGCTCTGGCCTAACGGCCAAGGGCACTTTTAACCCCAATAATCAAAACCCCACAGGAGTAAACCATGACTGCAAATTACAAACGCCTCGACAAGGATCAGGCCGCCGTATTGCTGGTGGATCATCAGGCAGGGCTGCTTTCACTGGTACGAGATATCGATCCCGATCGTTTCAAAAATAACGTACTGGCACTGGGGGATTTAGCGAAGTATTTCAACCTGCCGACCATTCTGACCACCAGTTTTGAAGACGGCCCCAACGGCCCGCTGGTACCGGAGCTAAAAGCTCAATTCCCCGATGCGCCCTTTATTCCTCGCCCTGGACAGATTAATGCCTGGGACAACGATGACTTCGTCAAGGCAGTGAAAGCGACCGGGCGTAAGCAGTTGATTATTGCCGGGGTAGTTACCGAGGTGTGCGTGGCCTTCCCGGCGCTGTCTGCCCTCAGCGAAGGTTTTGAGGTGTTTGTAGTCACCGACGCCTCCGGCACCTTTAATGAACTGACGCGCCAATCCGCCTGGAGCCGCATGGAAGCCGAAGGCGCACAGCTGATGACCTGGTTCGGCGTCGCCTGCGAACTGCATCGCGACTGGCGCAATGATGTCGAAGGGCTGGGTGCACTGTTTGCCAACCATATCCCCGACTACCGCAACCTGATGACCAGCTACAGCACGCTGACCAGCGGTAAGTAATGCGATACAGGAAATACACGCCGATGAGTCTTTATATAATCCTTAATTTTTCATCACGTTAGCGGTGGGGTGTAAGCAAAGAGTATCGGGGTGAAAAGGTCGTGAAAAGCGACTTTCTCATGTGCCGGGGGCGGGGTAGGTTAAGCCCAATCCCGGCCAGTGCGGCCAAGCATTATGAAGTCCGCGTTTCGGTGGTGGCATTGCCGGATAAACCCCTGGCTCCTTCGGTGCCTTAAACGGGTCTGCTGGCTCTGAGGGGGAATGCGCGTTAGTCTGGAGGCATTCCCTCAGGAGGCCAAATGAATCGGTCAACGCTCCCCCCTTATCTGCGGCCTGGTGATCGGGTGTTGTTATTCGATGGAGAATGCAACCTGTGTCACGGGCTGGTGCGATTTTTGATCCGTGCCGATCGGCAGGGCAAGATCCTGCTGGCCACGGTGCAATCCGAGGAAGGGCAGGCGATCCTGCGTTGGCTGGCGTTACCCACCGACCGTTTTGACTCCATTGTTTACCTGCAACAAGACCAGCACTGGTTACGTTCAGCCGCATTTTTTCAGGCACTGCGCCAGCTTGGCTGGCCATTTCGCCTGCTGGCATGGGCCCGCTTTCTGCCGCAGCGGCTGGCGGACGCGCTTTACAATGCGGTTGCGAGCAACCGCTACCGATTGTTTGGCCGCAATCAGGGCACCGCCTTGCCCGGTGAGCATTTACCAGGGCGTTATTTGCATCATCGCAGTGAGTAAATCTGCTGAGCTTTACGCTTCTTTACCCTTTAATCGATTGAAATATCAGCACTCCGGCCCCATATAATGGAACGTTCAGTCAATCAGGAGAGGGTATGGGAATCAGTGAAGAAGAGCACATTCGCCGTTTAAGCCAGGAAAAGAATGCGGTGGGAAATACGGCGAAATGGGTGGCGATGGTCTCTGCCATTTACTTCGCCATGATGGTGTTTTATGGCCATCCGATTGGCGTACTGACTATGTCCGGGCTGATTTTTATCGTCGCCACCACCACCTGGCTGAAGAAGCGCCAAAAGGTGAGGTCCTATCGCCGGGAACTGGCGAAAATCAATGATGATCCGCCGTCTCAGCAGCTCTGATACTCGCTGCGCAGCAGGCTGTAAACCAGGCTTGGCCTATCGCCGGGCACGTCATCCAGGGTATCTACCAAACGTAAACCCGCTTTTTCCAGCACGCGGCACGAGGCCAGATTTTTTTCACGTACAATCGCGGAAATTTCTGCCAGCCGTAGCTGTTCAAAACCATATTCCAGTGAAGCTTGCGCCAGTTCGGTCGCCAATCCACGGCCCCAAACCTGCGTATCAAAGCGATAGCCCAGATTTACCGTGCGCTGTGCCCCCAGTGGCCGCCAGGAAATCCCGCCAAATCCAATAATCCACTCCGGCCGTTCATGTAATGCAATCGCCCAGGAACCATAGCCGTGCTGCTGCCAGTTTTCGATCCGTTCAGTCAGTGCCTGTCGTGCCAACTGTTCACTGGCGACAGGTCCGGCGGGGTTAAAGCGTTGAGTTTCCGGATCGCCAAAAATGGCGTAAAAGCGGGCAACATCGTCGGCCACCGGCGGACGCATCAGCATACGGACGCTAACAAAAAGGGGCGTAGGGGGCATTTGCGGCATGGCTTCTTGTCACCTGTGGTCATTGGGCAGGGTTAACTGTAGACCAGGATGCGGGGAACAAGAAACACTAAACCCCTCCCCGGACGGAGAGGGGGGCTGCATCAGATAAACGAATCGTCGTCGTTGTAGTCGTCATCCGAGAAGTCGGTGTTATCGTCGTTTTGATAATCCGCGTTCTGGAAGCCGTTGTCCTGATTGAGGAAGCGACTATCGCCACCGTTGAAGGTGTCGAGGTTGTTGGAGGCGTCGAAATTATTCATCGCGCTGTCATCTACCGGTGTCACCGGTGCTGCTGGGGTCTCGTCGATGATGTTCACAATCTCTTGCGGCTGCGAATGGCGGAACATGCCGGTCAGCATATCGGCCAGCACCACACCGCCCGCCACGCCGGCTGCGGTCTGTAATGCCCCTCCGAGGAACCCGCCGGCGCGTGAAGGTGCTGCCTGCTGAGGTTGACTGTAGGTCGGCTGCTGCTGTTGCTGTTGCGGAGCATAGCCCGGCTGCGGCTGATTGTTCCAGGCCGCGTTATTCTGCTGTTGTGCCTGATACTGCTCGCGCGGGCTTGGCGTACTGCGGTTACCGCCGCCGAACAGCCCGGCCAGAAAACCGCCGCTGCTTGGCGGGTTGGCACTATTTTGCTGCTGTTGGGCAATCTGGCTTTCCAGATCTTTCACCCGTTGGTCCAACTGCTTCAGTGCCGCTTCCTGAATGATCATCGCCTGCGCCATGTAATAGGGGGCGGAAGGTTGTTCACGAATGTGCTGATTGATTTGCTGTTCTGCCTGGAGATCCCTCTGGCCCGTCTTGGTCTCGGCTTCTTTCAAGCGGCCAAACAGACCATCGATAAGACGTTGTTCTTCGGATTGCATAGGATTACCTCAAGGAGATTAATAACGTTACTGGATGATGACTATCATCGGTAGCTATCACCCTAGCGCGTTTATATGAACCAATAAATAAATGGCAGGTAAACCTGTTCATGAATTTGTTACCAGTTACGGCAAAGGGATCAGCATCACCAGCTTCAGCCCGCTATTTTCCGCCGGATTAAACGTCAGTTGCCGATAGCGCAACGCCCCCTGCTGCAAATGGGTGAATGCTCGCTCGCCTCCCTCCCGCGCCAGCACGTCCTGCTGTTTCCACCAGTGGTGAAAGGCCTCGCTGTTGTGCGTCATGTTGCGCACGAAAGCGCGTATCTCTTCGGTGTTCTGGTGGTGGCTGGTTTCGGCACGGAACTCGGCGACCACGCGCCGTGCACGATCGTCCCAGTCGCTGACCAACGTTTTTGCCAACGGGTGGAAAAACATAAAGTGCAGCAGATTGGGGCTGCCGGCCTGATCCAGCCAGCCGCTGAACAGGCTCTCCGCCTGTGGGTTCCAGGCGACGACATTCCAGGTGATATCCAGCAGGTAGCAAGGCACGGTCACCTGGTGAACACTTTGCAAAACGGCACTGTTGGCCGTTTCCTGATGATGCTCCTGCTCGGGATCGGCTACGCGCGCCAGGGTAAACAGGTAGTGGCGTTCGGCTGGCCCCAGCCGCAGTGCTTTGGCAATGCGTGCCAGCGTATGGGGTGATATGGAAACCTCGCGCCCCTGTTCTATCCAGGTATACCAGGTGGCGCTGATGCCGCTGATTTGAGCCAGCTCTTCACGACGCAGGCCGCTGGTGCGACGGCGCGGGGCGCTGGGTAACCCCAGCATTTCCGGTGTGATACGTTCACGGTGCGCACGCAGGAAGGCACCCAGGGCTTTAGGGCCGGACAAGGCTTCTGATTGCATAGACTGGTACCTTCTGATACTAGGATAACTGCTTATATTGTACCCGTATAATAAGGCGATTATAGTCATTAAAAGCCATCCGGCACAGGCGAAAGCCATACAATAATAAGGGAGCACCTATGAGCATCAGCAATAGCCATAAAAATGCGGTTGACCGTCAGTTTGGTGAGCAAGCCAGCGCCTATCTGACTAGCGCAGTGCATGCACAGGGAAAGGATTTACAGCGGCTGGCACGATTGTTGGAACCTCACACCAACGCCAGATTACTGGATCTGGGTTGCGGCGCTGGGCACGCCAGCTTTACTGCAGCAGCCAAAGTGGCGCAGGTGGTAGCCTATGATTTGTCGGCGCAGATGCTGGCAGTGGTAAGCCAGGCGGCGATAGATAAAGGTTTCAACAACATTAAGGTACAGCAGGGCGTGGCGGAATCCTTGCCGTTTGACGATGCGAGCTTTGATCTGGTGATCAGCCGCTACTCGGCACACCATTGGCATGACGTCGGCCAGGCATTGCGCGAAGTTCGACGGGTGCTGAAACCGGGTGGCAGAGCGATCTTTATGGATGTGGTTTCACCGGGGCATCCGCTGCTGGATATCTATCTGCAAACCGTTGAGGTGCTGCGCGATACATCACATGTGCGCAATTATGCCCCAGGCGAATGGTTGGGCTTGCTGACAGAGTCTGGATTGTTGGTACAGGAAGTGACGTCGGACCGGCTGCATCTGGAGTTCAGCAGTTGGGTAGAGCGGATGCGTACGCCGGAGCATTTCGTTACCGCGATCCGTGCTTATCAGCAGGGGGTTTCTGAAGAGGTGATGCGGCATTTTGCCATCGAACCGGACGGAACATTCACCAGCGATATTATGATGTTTGAGGTAGTCAGAGGATAAATAACATCAGGGCAGCTAATAGACCCTTTATTTTTCCGATTGCAGCGGGTTGGCTGCAATCGGAAATTCATGGGATATAGTGACTGCCCTGACCGATCATTACCGGATAGAAATTACTTCTTGTCTTCCAGCAGGCAGCGATAAATCAGGCCGCCGATAACACCGCCCACTAATGGCACCAGCCAGAATACCCAAAGCTGTTGCAATGCCCAGGTTCCCTGGAATATTGCCACGCCGGTACTGCGCGCCGGGTTAACGGAAGTATTGGTTACCGGAATACTGATCAGGTGGATCAGGGTTAACGTCAAACCAATGGCCAGCGGAGCAAAGCCCGCAGGCGCACGTTTATCGGTCACACCATGAATAACGATCAGGAAGAATGCGGTCAGCACCAGTTCAATTACGATAGCCGACTGCAGAGAATAGCCACCCGGCGAGTGCTCGCCGTAACCGTTGGAGGCAAAGCCGCCGCCGGTAGCGTCAAAACCTGCTTTACCGCTGGCGATCAAATACAACACCGCTGCTGCAGCGATCCCGCCAATAACCTGAGCAATCACATAGGGAATCACGTCTTTGGCAGCGAAACGGCCACCGGCAAATAATCCTACGGTAATGGCCGGGTTAAAGTGCCCGCCAGAAATATGGCCAACGGCATAAGCCATGGTGACCACGGTCAGACCAAAAGCGAGTGCCACACCAAGAAAACCAATACCCAGCTGTGGAAATGCTGCTGCTAATACTGCGCTACCACAACCACCAAACACCAACCAAAATGTGCCAAAAAATTCGGCAAAAAGTCGCTTTGACATAGACTCCATCCTACGGAAAATACTAACGGGCGTTAGCACTAAAAACTATAGAACACCTTTTTCATTTAATGCAGGTTTCTATCAGGATTATTCTTAATGCAGCTTGAATAACAGCAGATATTAAATCCCCGTCAATTAACTTTGTCTATGCGAATACGGCTATATTTGGGGCGTTGCGGTGTGTTTGCTGGTTTTTTTATCGCTGTTATAAGAATTTACCCTAAGCTTAGCGGTATAAGTATTTCTGGCGGGAAATAGCTACGGTTAAATTCAAATTTTCATATGATTTTCCCATTCGATTTGTCCGTGTTAATTGTTAATTCCTATTTGCCATATTTAATTTTCACGAAAATTCAGAGTATTAGACCGGTTTGTCATCAAACTGTCATGCCGGGCTAATACCTTAGCAAGCTGCCAACTTCACACCCTTAACTCTGAGCCATAATCATGAAAATAAAATCGGTTTCGCTGTTAATCAGTTCGTTGTTTCCTCTGTTCTCCTATGCTGCCACTGACGTTGAGGTGGCGCGCTATGTGGTCAGCTTTCCCGGCGGCGAACATGTAAGTTATCAGGGCGCTTTTGCCAAGAATTTCCCACAGGGGTTGCCGGTGGGTATTGGTTCTGGCCTGGTATTCAATGGCCGTGAAGGCAATGATCTGCTGTTGACTACCCTGACCGATCGCGGCCCCAATGCCGATGCGCCAGCGGTCGGTGAACAGGAAGCGAAAATCTTCGCCAACCCTGAGTTTGTTCCGCTGTTGATGGATATTCGCGTCGGCGGTGGCAAAGCGGTCGCCAGCAATTCACGCCCGCTGCATGACCAGCAAGGGCCGATCAGCGGGTTGCCGTTGCCGGCAGGCCTGATTGGTTCAACCAACGAAGTGGCGCTGAGCGATACGCTGAAAACGTTACAGGGCGATCGCCGTGGGTTGGATACCGAAGGCATTACGGCGGATGGTAAGGGAGGCTACTGGTTGTGTGACGAATACGGCCCGTTCCTGATCCACATCGACAGCCAGGGCAAGATCCTCGCCAAATACGGCCCAACGCCGGAGCAGGGTGAGCAGGCGGTGGCCGGTGGGTTGCCGAATATAATCAAGTGGCGTCAGCCGAATCGCGGTTTTGAAGGCATCACCCGTTTGCCGGACGGACGCATTCTGGCAGCGGTGCAGAGCACGCTCGACGTTGAGGGTAAAAGCAAGAACAAGGCGCAGTTCACCCGTCTGGTCAGTTTTGATCCGGCCAGCGGAAAAACGGCAATGTACGGTTATCCGATCGATATCGACAGCTATAAAAAGGCTAAAGACGCCAAGGTGGGCGACATCGTGGCGGTGGACAATCAACACATCCTGCTGGTCGAACAGGGTAGCGATAAAGACAAGCAGATGATCAACAAGATCTACCTGGTTGATCTCAGCCAGGCGACCGATCTGACGGCCTTTGACGGTAAGGGAAAAGCGCTGGAGTTTGATGATGCAAAAGATCTCGCTAAACGCGGCGTGAAGCTGGCGCAGAAGCGGGAAGTGGTGGATCTGCGTAAATTAGGCTGGCAGCAGGAGAAGGTCGAAGGTCTGTCGCTGATTGACGATCGCACGTTGGCGGTGATTAACGATAACGATTTTGGTCTGCAGGCCAAGCTGGTGGACGCACAACCGAAGGCGAAGAAAGTCGGCGATTACCAGTTGGATCAACAGGGTAACCTGAGCCTGGAGGGCAAAGCCGTATCGACTCGTATCGAACTGCGCCCGCTGGATAAACCGGAATCGCTCAGCGAGCTGTGGGTACTGACGCTGCCACAACCGCTGAAGTAAGCATCACGGCCGGGGGCGTGGCCCCCGGTCTCCCTTCTTTATTTATTAGATGGCCTCACTGTTGGCTTGCGGCGCTCTGCCGCGCGAAATGCTCTCCCACACGGCCACTGCCACCATAATCAGGGTGGTCAGGGCATTTACCATCAGCAAATCGGTGAGAAAAGCGATCGGTGCCAGCACCGCCAGCGCGATCAGCCCCAATAAATGCGACAGCGGGAAACGGCGATATACCAGCCGCTTGTACAGCGCATTGGCGAGCAGATAAATCGCCGGTCCGAGCAGCAGCACCGCCGCTGTCACGTTGTTGATATGGCCGTCAGGGTGGGCAATCACCAGCTCATTGGCGACGGCGCAGACGATGATCGCGCCAACCAGTACCACATGAACATAATGGAAGTTGGCACCCAGTTGGCCGGGGTTTTCCGCCTGGCTGATGGCGTGGCTACCGGCTTTGCTGCTGGTATCGAAATAGACCCACCACATCGCCAGGCTGCCGAGAAAGGCCACCAAAGACGCAATCAGTACCGGCGCGCTCCAGGACTCCATTTCGCTGAGGGTGGAGCCGGTGATCAGAATGGTTTCCCCCAATGCCACTATCACGAACAGTTGGCAGCGTTCCGCCAGATGATGGCCTTCGATGGTCCATTCACTGCTGCTGTCGGAGCGACCAAGCACCGGCAGGCGGAAACCGAACATCGGTGAAACATATTCGCACAGCACCGCGATGGCCCACAGCAACAGCCGGTGATGGCCTTCCGCCAGCCCGCCGAGGATCCAGAACACCGCCGAAATGCACATCCAGCCGAGAATGCGCCGAAAGTTTTGTTTCAGTGGATGGTGGGCGGGGAGCAGCTTCAGCACCACCAGCGAGCGGCCAACCTGAATAGCCACGTAGAACAGCGCGAACATCAGCCCGCGTTCACCAAACGCCTGGGGTAGCGCGGAGGAGGCGAACAGCCCCAGCAGCATGATGGCGAACAGCAGGATACGGATGGGCCGGGTATCCGGGTTAAACCAGTTGGTGACCCAGGCGGTGTATTGCCACGCCAGCCAGACGGCAAACCACAACAGCAGGGTTTCCAGCGCACCGGTCAGCGTCAGATGGTGCAGCAGATAGTGGGAAAGTTGGGTCACGGCAAAAACGTAGATTAGGTCGAATAACAGTTCCGAGAACGAAACCGAGGCGCCACGACCATCACGCACACGAAGCAAGGTTTGCGACATAGGGGATCCTTCCAAAATGATAACCTTCAGCAATAGCGTAGTTCAGCCACCTGTGGGTGGGAGAGAAATCTTAAAAGTGAGGTTTTTTATCTTTCCCTGACCAAACGGACTTTTAATTGTCATCTGCCGGGAGTAGAGTCGCTGTGTAGTCCGCTATTATTCCCTGTAAGACATATCTGCATGCACCTCCTCCTTATTTTCATCACAATGATTGATGTTCTTTACATTGGATTACGTCTATTTTCATTGCCTGGCGGATAATTAACTCCATTGATACGAGAAAATAAACAAAAACACCTGGAGTTAATCATGAAACTATTACCTGGCATCGCAGCAGTTCTATTGGCAGCCGCTTCGTTCTCTTCCTTTGCAGCGCCGCTGTCGTCGGTAAAACAGGTCAGCACAGAGCAGGCCAGCGGCCTACAGAGCCTTGGCGTAGTATCGGTTTCCGGCGTCAGTGGTTCACCGGGTGATGCGGTTCACGCGCTGAAAGAAAAAGCTCAGGCCGATGGTGCCAGCCACCTGCGTATTATCGGGCTGGACACCCCAGGAGATTCCAGCAACTGGCGTGGTAATGCGGAAATATACCGCTAATAATCCGGCAATAAATACAATTCGGCCACTGTAACAGGTGGCCGATAAAATAAACGGTTGTGGATAATAATCTGACCGGTAATGCCATTCCTGGCTTACCCGATGATGATGACCACAACCTTTTTTTTGCCTGTGGTCAGTCGCATTTTATTACAACTGTGTCGGTGGTTTTAGGAAACATGTTAATGAATACTTAAGGAATTGAGTTCAGATTGGTGGCTACTCAACCTAAGGAGGCCCCAATGTTAAATGCGACACGGCTGCAACTGAAGAACCACTTTTTCTACCTCCAGCAGTTTATGGCTTCGCCGCGCACCATTGGCACACTGGCGCCTTCTTCCCCCTGGCTGTGCCAGGCGATGCTCAATCAGATTGAATGGACCGGCGCGCTGTCGATCGCGGAGCTGGGTGCGGCGGACGGCGTGTTGACCAAGCGGATACTGGGGCGCATGCGTGCCGATGCTTCGCTTGAGGCCTTCGAAATCCAATCTCATTTTGTCCATCAGCTGCGGAAAATTGACGATCGTCGCCTGCAGGTGATGGACCGTTCGGCGGAACAGATGGCCCGTGATTACGACGTGGTATTCTCCTGCCTGCCGCTGCTGTCGATCCCGCTTAAAATCAGCATGCGTATTTTGCAGCAGGCACAGCAATGCTTGCGTGCACGCAACGGGACCCTGGTGTTGTTCCAGTACAGCCATCTGTCGGAAAAGCTGCTGTCCCGCTATTTCCACTGGAAACGGCTGCGGGTGGTGCGTAACTTCCCGCCGGCGCTGGTGTATGTCTGTACGCCCCGTTAGCTAAAGCCTTTTTTCCATCACCACCACCTGGTCATCATATTGCTGCCGACGTTCGATGGTTTGCCAGCCCCAGCCCGTATACAGCGCCTCGGATTGATCGGTGATCAGGTGTAATACCGGGTGGTTGCGTTGGCGCGCCAATTGTACGATGGCGGCCTCCAGGCGCTGTGCAATGCCCTGACGACGATGGTCAGGATGAACAAACACCCCCGCCAGCCAGGGGGAAAGGTCCATCCGGTGATGATCATCGCTCGGCCACAGGCTGGCCATTCCCAGTGGGCGCTCACCCTCAAGCATCAACAACGTGGTGTAGTCTTCACTCGGCTGGGTACACAGCGCAAAGCGCTGACGCGTGCGTTCCAGCGAACCACCGCGTTGCGAGCCCCATTGCCCAAATGCCCATGCGGCACAGACGTCGCTGAACTCTGGGCACTCCGTCAGGGGAATAATGCGTTGGGTCATCTCTGTACCTCCTGAATCTTCAGCCAATCGGGCTGTTCCATAATCGGGTTATCGACCAAATTTTTAACTTTATAAAACCGTATTTACAGCGGTTTTGCACGCATCAGCGTCGAAATAGCGCAATTCAGCGGATTTGACCCGCTCCGAGCGTGTTGGGATTGAAAGTGTTAATGAGAGTGATTATCATACGCGCATAATTTAGCTAATCCGGCTTACTGATGCGCAATTCCCTCATTTTTCTGCTGCTTTCCCTGCTACTCGGCGCTTTTGGCGTTCAGGCTAAAATGGTCACCGACATCATTGGCCGTCAGGTGAAAGTGCCAGACAACCCACAGCGCATCGTGCTGGGCGAGAGCCGAATGTTGTATACCCTGGCGCTGCTGGAGTCGGGTAACCCTGCCCAACGTATCGTCGGCTGGCCGGAAGACATGGCGCGTTTCGATGCGCAAAGCTGGCAGCTCTATACGCAGAAATTCCCACAGATCACAGCGATACCTTCTATCAGCAAGGGCAATTTTCGCCAGGTTAATATTGAAAACCTGATCCGGTTGAAGCCGGATCTGGTGATCCTTGCGCGCTATGCACGGGAAGAGGGCGACAGCGATCTGGTGCTGAGCACGTTGAGCAAGGCCGGCATTGCGGTGATCTACGTCGATTTGCGGGTCGATTTGCTGAATAACACCGTGCCGAGCGTCCGCCTGTTGGGTGAGGTGCTTAACCGTCAGCAGCGTGCAGAGCAATTCATCAGCTTCTATCAGCAGCATATGACGGTGATCCAGCAGCGGCTGGCTGGCTACCAGGGGCCGAAACCCAAGGTGATGCTGCACCTGCACCTCGGGCGGCGCGAAACCTGCTGCACCACGGCGGCCCATGGCAACCTCGGCGACCTGCTGGCCTTTGCCGGCGGCGACAATATTGCCAGCGCCAGCATCAAGGGTGTCTACGGTGAGCTGAACCCGGAAACCATCCTGACCGCCAATCCTGACATCTACATTGCCACCGGCATGGCCGGGCCGCAGGGCAAGCATTTCTCCGATCTACGCCTTGGGCCACTGGTCACCCAGCAGGAAGCCGATGAGAGCTTCCGCAGGGTTATGCAAAAACAGCCGAGGCTCGCCAACCTGAAAGCAATAAAAAACCACCAGGCCTGGAGCATCTGGCACAACTTCTATCTCAGCCCTTACCACGTGGTGGCGGTTGAGATGTTCGCCAAAGCCTTCTATCCGGATCTGTTTGCAGACATCAACCCGCAGCAGACCTTTAAGCAGTTATATCAACAATTTTTGCCGTTACCTTTTTCAGGGACCTATTGGAGTCAGTTAAATAATGAATAACACTCAGCGTGGCTGGTGGTGTGCACTGCCTTTGGCAGCCTGTGCTTCTGCACCGGCGATCGGTGCCGACAAAACCGCACAGAAGGGCGAGACCCTGGTGGTGGTCGGCCAGGTGCAGACCGATGGCGTGCAAAGCTATCAGCCGCTGACCAGCGTGACCGGCACCCGTACAGAAACCAGTTTGCTGAACGTGCCGCAGGCTATCGACATAGTGCCACAGCAGGTGATTACCGATCAGGCGGTCAGCAGCCTGGATGAGGCTTTGTATAACGTCAGCGGTATCACCCAGGCGAATACCTTGGGCGGAACTCAGGACGCGGTGATGAAGCGTGGCTTTGGCGATAACCGCGACGGCTCAATTCTGCGTGACGGTGTGCGCTCGGTGCAGGCACGCAACTTTACCCCCACCACCGAACGGGTTGAGGTGCTGAAAGGCCCGGCCTCGATGTTGTACGGCATGGGTGAGCCGGGCGGGATGATCAATATGATCACCAAGAAGCCGCAGTTGCAGCAACACACCCATGTGGAAGGCTGGGGCAGCAGTTTCAAGGGCGGTGGCGGCCAGTTGGACGTTACCGGGCCGTTGGGGACTTCCGGATTCGCCTATCGGATGATTGTCGATCATGACGAAACCGACTACTGGCGCAACTTCGGGCGTAATCGCCAGACGGTGATCGCGCCGTCGTTGATGTGGTACGGCGAGAGCACCACGGTGCGCGTTGCCTACGAGCATATGGAATATCTGGTGCCGTTCGATCGCGGCACCATCATCGATTCGCGTACCGGCAAGCCGGTGAATACGCCGCGCGACCGCCGCTTCGACGAAGGTTATAACGCCACGCGTGGCGATCAGGATAGTGTTACTTTACAGGTCGATCAGGTGCTGAATGAGAGCTGGAAAAGCTCGCTGACTTACGCCTACAGCCGCAACAGCTACAGTGACAATCAGGCGCGTGCGCTGGCTTTGGATCCTGAAACCGGCGTGCTGTCGCGGCAGGCCGACTCCACCGCCCACGCGGTTAGCCATGCCAATGCGGTGCAGCTGACGCTCAACGGTGACGTCGACTGGGGCAGTATCAACCACCAGATGCTGTTCGGCTTTGATTTTGAAGATAACCGCACCTACCGCGGCGATATGATCCGCGGTAAAAAGAACAGCGATTTCAATATCTACAATCCGGTGTACGGCCAGATGCCCACCTCGAACGCCGTCAGTGCCAAAGACAGCGATCAGCGTGAAAACCTCACCAGCTACGGCTGGTTTATGCAGGACTCCGTGCAACTGACCGATAAATGGCTGGTGATGGGCGGATTGCGCTACGACGCCTTTGACGTGTTTGCCGGCAAGGGGCGCCCGTTTGTCACTAATACCGACAGTTCCGACGGCAAACTGGTACCGCGTGCCGGGGTGGTTTACAAGCTGACGCCGTATGTGTCGCTGTACAGCAGCTACACCGAGTCTTTCAAGCCGAACTCTTCCATCGCCAGCCAGATTGGTTCGTTGCCGCCGGAACAGGGCAAGGCCTGGGAAGTGGGCAGCAAGCTTGAGTTGCCGAATGGCATTACCGGTACGTTGGCGCTGTTTGACATCACCAAACGCAACGTGATGGTCAGCGAGTTGGTGAATGGGGAAACCGTCACCCGCACCGCTGGGCGTGTGCGCTCGCAGGGTGTGGAGCTGGATGTCGCCGGAAATCTTACCGACTCCCTGAGCCTGATCGGGTCTTATGCCTATACCGATGCGCGGGTGGTGGATGATCCTGACAACAAAGGCAAAGAAATGACCAACGTAGCGCGTCATACTGCCTCATTGTTCCTGACGCAGGATCTGGGTTCCCCAGGATTGTACAGCGGGGACAACGTGCGAATGGGGGCCGGTGCGCGTTACGTAGGGCGCCGTCCGGGTGATGCTGCCAACAGCTTTAATCTTGATAACTACACCGTCGCCGACGCCTTTGCCGCTTACACCATGCCGGTGAATGGTTACCGGGTGAAATGGCAGTTGAATGTAAAAAACCTGTTCGACAAAACCTATTACCCCTCCAGCGGCGGCAATTTACGCGTGGCGGTGGGGGAACCGCGGGAAGTGGTGCTGCGTGCCAGCGTTGATTTCTGATTTGGCGGTTAAAAAGCAGGCCCGGTGGCAGGTATCTGCCGCCGGGGAAATTTGGTTAAATACCCGGCCCTGTTGTTGAGGAGAGCCCGATGAGCCTGAAGATCCGTCTGGCGCAGCCGCAGGATATTGCTCAGTTGATTGCCGTTGAACGATCGGCGGCGCAACTGTTCCATCAATATCCGGCCTGGCGTTATATCGCTGAAGGTCCGGTGATGAGCTCAGAGCAACATGCCGATTTTATTCAGCGGCAGGGAGAATGGCTGGCGGAGAGCGCCGCGGGTGAGGTGGCCGGATTTATCGCCGTGGTGCCGCAACCGCAGGATTGGCATATCGCCGAACTGTCGGTTGCTGCCGACTGGCAACGCCTGGGGATTGGGCGTCGATTGATCGCCGAAGTGGCCGCTCAGGCCCGATTGCAAGGGGCGCAGCGCCTGACGCTGACCACCTTTATTGATGTGCCCTGGAATGCACCTTATTACCAACGGCTGGGGTTCCGGCCGGTAGCCGTCGAACGGCTCAGTGCGTCACTGAGCCATCACCTGGCGGAAGAGCGGGCACAGGGCTTTGCCGCAGGCAGTCGCTGTGCAATGGAATTTACACTATCGTAAATATTGAAATACAGGCGGATGGCGGTATGATGCAGCAACCACGCCATCGCAGGATCTGCACGCCGGTTTCTGGCGGGCAAAAATGTATTCAAGTCACCGTATAAGGGACAACCCGTAATGACACAAACCATTTTCATGGTAGGCGCGCGCGGAGCCGGTAAAACCACGGTGGGTAGCGCACTGGCGTTGGCGCTGGGCTATCAATTTATCGATACCGATCTGTTTATGCAGCAGACTACGCAGATGAGCGTGGCGGAAATGGTCGAAAAAGAAGGCTGGCTGGGATTCCGCCGCCGTGAAAGCATTGCGCTGCAAACGGTGACTCAACCGTCAACTGTAGTTGCCACCGGTGGTGGCGCGATCCTGGCGGAAGAGAACCGCCGTTTTATGCGTCAGCACGGCACCGTTATTTATCTGCGCTCCCCGGCCGAAGTGTTGGCACAGCGGCTGGAAGAGTACCCACAAGACACGCAGCGTCCCACGTTGACCGGCCGTCCGATTACCGAAGAGATGCTGGAAGTGCTGGCGGCGCGCGAAGCCTTGTATCAGGAGGCCGCACACTACGTGATGGACGGCACCGGCAACCCGCAGCAGGTGATAGAGCAGATCCTGGCCGCCCTGCAGTTGGAAACGGTAAAGTAACCCACCTTTCGCTTTTCCTTCGGGCACCGCCACTGGTGCCCGAATCTCTGCTATTCCTCTCTTTTTTCCTCACTCTCGATAGATTGCCCCGTAGCCGTGCTGCCTCTCGGTGATTTTTTGGATGAAGGTCATCATCTATTGAGCGCCGTTCGGGGATGGCCTAAGATGGTGCCAGATTGATAAGGGGAAACGCCATGGCACGGGTATCAAAGCAACAGATGGAGCGCAATCGCGAGGCGATTGAGCAGGTGTCCTCACAACTGTTTCGCGAACGCGGCCTGAATGGCGTCAGCGTCAACGATCTGATGGCGGCTGTGGGGCTGACACACGGTGGTTTCTATGGCCATTTTGCCTCCAAGGACGAATTGGCCGCGGTAGCCAGTCGCAGGGCGGCAGAAGAGTCCGCTCAGCGCTGGGAAGCGATGAGTCGTCAACCTGGTCAACACAATTTGCAGGCCCTGATTGACGGCTATCTGAATGTTAAGCATCGCGACTGCCCGGCCGAAGGCTGTGTGGTGACTGCCCTGGCCAGCGATGTGGCGCGAGAGGGGGGGGATAAACCGGTACATCAGGCTTACCTGAATGGCGTGAAATCCATGCTGGCGCGGCTGGAGTCACTGTCCGCGGTGGAAGATGAGCAACAACGGCAGCAGCAGGCACTGGCGCAGATGGCGATGCTGGTGGGCGCGCTAACGCTGGCGAGGGCAACCCAGGGTGATGCTGTGTCGGAACAGTTTCTTAACGCGGCGCGTCAGGCATTGCTGCCGGCGGACGCTGAGTAAAATACAGCGCTGGGGTAGTGCCAAAGCGTTGGCGGAAAGCGGCAATATAGGCGCTGACATTGTCATAACCACAGTCGCCGGCAATCTGATTGACGGCTTCACCGCGTGATAGCGGCTCCAGCGAGCGGATCACCCGGGCTTGCTGACGCCAGCGGGCGAAAGTCACGCCGGTTTCGCTGAGAAAATGCCGGCTCAGGGTGCGGACGCTCAACCCGGCCCAGGCGGCCCATTCACTCTGGCTGCGTTTGCTGGCCGGCTCATTGAGTAGCGCCCGGGCGATTTTCAGCAGTCGGGCATCCTGCGGCAACGGCAGTTGCAACGGCGTGTTTTCCTGCGCGCGCATCTCATCCAACAATACTTGCAGTAGTCGCCGTTGCGGCGCGTTCAGCCTTTGGCCTGCGAATTGTGCAATGCGTTCCATTAACGCCAGAATCAACCCGGATGCGCTGCTCAGATGCGGCTGTTCCGGCAGTGCTGCACATTGGGATCCGGGCAGATACAGGCTCCAGCCGGCGACGTTGCCACAGGCCAATGCCTGGTGCGCGCAGTTCGGTGGCAGCCAGCCGATGCTACCGGCGGTCATAGCCCATTGCTGCTCCTGGGTTTCCAGCGCGATCATGCCGTGGGTTAATAAATAGACCTGTCCGCTGGCGTGTTGATGCCAGGGCGTTAAGTGTTTTTTCTCATGCCAAAGTCGCTCGCTTTGCAGGATCATGATGATTGGCCGATTTTCCGTATAGAAAGTCCAGTTGCGGTTATTATGCCACCTTCTGCCTGATCTATGATCTCCACATCATTCAATTTTGGAGATAAATGATGAGCCTGAAAACCCCAACCACCCTCGTGCTCGAGGCCTTGCAACGGGTCGTCGCGGCACCTCAACACCAGCCGGTGCTGATCGCTGAGTTTTTCAGTGAGGATTACCATCAGCAGGTGGACGGTAACACGCTGGATTACGTCCATTTTATCCAGCATATGGCGTTACTGAAACAACTCACCCGCAGCATGACGCTGGAGATCGTCGCCGTGGCCGGGCAGGGAGATTCGGTACTGACCCACCACCGGGTACGAGTGGAAAAGCGCGATGGCGGCCGCAGCCTGGTCAAGGTGTTGGCGCATTTCACCGTGCGCGACGGCAAGATCTGCGCCTGCGATGAGCTGACGCAACTGCTGGAAGGTGAACACAAAGATCGCGATTTGGGGTCGCGCGTGTCGGTATAAATACCGCTGCTATACTTAACTCTGTGTAAACGACAGGGGAGATCAGCATGCGCGAAAATAATCGGCCTGGCTATCCGAGAACTGCCCGAGTGGTCGCCGTTGACCGGGGCGACCCGAGCTTGAATATGCACCGTTTTGAGGTGCGCACAGATGACATTGAGCCCAATACGCTACTCAGTGAACACCCTACCGAGCAGGAAGCGCTCGATGCCAAGCACCGCTATGAAGATCCGGCGCTGGAAGATTAATTAGCTCGCCTCAGAAACCGGCGTCAGGTCGGTTTCTTTATTTATTCCGCTTACCACTTTCACTAATTACCTCGCAACGCCGTGCCAAATTAGCATGACATGCTAGTTTATAACGGTACAGTCGAATAACCACGCGGTAATTGACCTGTTTTATCAGCGTTCTCTGTTGTATTTAATTTAGCGAAGCATCATCCGCTGCTATTAACCTACAGGATAGAAAATAAACGGCTTTGTTGAATAAATCGA
>NZ_MCGS01000033.1:0-32254 GCF_002607755.1 Serratia sp. BW106 | reverse complement strand
CAACTTTCGGGGTTCACTTCACTGGGGCGGTTGATTATCGGGAGCGGGATTTATTTCAACGCTTCCTGGATGGCATCAGCCATCGGGCCAATGTGTTTTTCAGCGGCTTTCAGCTGAAAATCCACGCCCCGTCGGTGGGCGCTACGGCCCTTCATGGCGACCCGGTGACGTTCTGGCCATCGCTAAACGCCACCTTGACGAGGCTAAACTCGCGCGTGCGATCGGCATTGGCCGTATCGGCAAAGAGACGGGGATAACGTGAATTGACGACCCAAACCTCGCCATCCTTGACGGCCGCCGCAGTGGGTCCATCCAATCCCGGCGGCGTGGCAACCGCGGTAATGCGGGCGCTAGCCCAGCCGTCGGATGAAGAAAGCAGCGTCACATCCCCCGACATGCCCCGCCCGGCGCCGGGGAAAGACTGTACCACCACCAGGGTGTCAGGGCTTTTGAGACGTAACCCGTCAGGCCCTTTCAGACGCTGTGGCAGCTTGATTTCGCTTAGCGCGTGCGTTCCATCCAGCGCCACCTTCCACAACAGACCACGGGAATAGTCCCCGGCGATCAGGTAGCCGTCCGGGTGGTAAACAATGCCGTTGAGATAGGGTTTTGCCCCCGACGCCGCAGTGGTCGTGACCGGCATCAGGCGTTCGGAACGCACCAATATCGAAACCGCCTTGGTTTTCTGGTCGATTTTATAAATCTGCGGTTGAAAACTATCGGTAACGTAAACATTGCCTTGCGCATCGATGGTCAGATCGTTGGCGAGCGTCGATCCTTTGCTCAACGGCGAGAAATCATATATATGCTGCAGTGCACCGGTGTCGAGATCAAACTCAAGCACCTGCGCGACGCGATTGCGCGTACCGGGTGAAGATTTGAGCGCAATGCCTACATCTTCGTTGCAGACCAGCACGCGGTTGCGCACGGCGTCAACGACAATACCGGAAGTCGTGATTTGTGAACGACCGACGGCGAAACGCCTGTAGCGCCCATCCTCATAAACCAGGCCAATCTGCCCGCCGCGCAGCGACGAAACCAGAAACGCCCCGGCGTGTTCATTCCAGGCAATGCTCTCGGGATATCCCCCAGCGACATCGGGGACAAAGGTGATAACCTGCGCGCCCTGGGTCGGCGCGGCAGCCGCAAAGAACAAGACGAAGCTGACCAGCAGCGTAATCCCACCAAAGCGCAGCGGTGAAGTTGATGATACGGTGTTCTGGAACATGACAGGAAA
Source organism: Serratia sp. BW106 (assembly GCF_002607755.1). Lineage (NCBI taxonomy): Bacteria > Pseudomonadati > Pseudomonadota > Gammaproteobacteria > Enterobacterales > Yersiniaceae > Serratia > Serratia sp. BW106. The sequence goes on along the minus strand of NZ_MCGS01000033.1, from coordinate 31,017 downwards.
CCTGGTAATTAACCGGATCTGCATAGTAGGTTGGGGCTGAAAACAGCACTAGTCGGAAAAAAGGCAATACGCTAATGAAAAAATCACAGCAATCATGCGGTGGGTTGCTCAACCTGGTTCGCCAGCGAAACGGCATAAAAAAACCGCCCGAGTGTGAAGTGGGCGGTTGATTATCAGGAGCGGGATTTATTTCAACGCTTCCTGGATGGCGTCGGCCATCGGGCCAATGTGCTTTTCAGCGGCTTTCAGCTGAAAATCCACGCCGTTACCGTCGTTGGTATCGGACAACGTGGCCTTGATCAGTTCCAGCGCCGCTTGCACCGCCACCAGTCTTTTATGCTGCTCATCCGTGATCGGTTTGGAGCTCATCGTGGCCGGGTAGTATTGCTCTAACATCGTTCTCTCCTTGTGATTACGCTAGTGACTAACTTAGCAGAATTTAAAGGTATTTCTAATGGGCCGAACCACAGAATCCACATTCTCCACGCTGATATATGCCCCAGCCAAATCAATCCGGTGAATAAGTGAACTATAATTGCTCAATCTGAGTTTTCCAGCAGGTGAACCATTATGTCCTTTAAAGGAAGCTGTCACTGCGGCGCCGTCACCTTTACGGTAAACGCCGATCTGCCCCATGAGGCCCTGAGTTGCAACTGTTCAATCTGCCGCCGTAAAGGCATGTTGCTGGCGTTCTTCCCGATCGACAGCTTTGTACTGAACAGCGGTGAAACCTTACTGCGCAGTTATACCTTTAACAAACACATCATTCAGCACCAGTTCTGCCAAACCTGCGGCACTGAGGCCTTCGCCTACGGTAAAGGCCCGGATGGCGCGGCAATGTGCGCCGTCAACCTGCGCTGCGTACCGGAGCTGGCACTGGATTCGTTGAAGATCCATCCGTTTGACGGTGCCAGTGCCTGAACGGAAATCAGGCGGGGTATCCCCTCGCCTGCCGACTATTCCAGATAAAACACCTCGGTTAACACCTCACTCACAGGGCTGTTATCGGCATGACTGGGCATCAATTCACGCATCGACAGCCACCAGCGTTGGCATACTTCGGTCGCCGCGACGGCCTGCCAGCGTGTTTCCGATTCAATCTCAACCACGGCAAACAGCAGGCTGCGGCCGCTATCAAGGAAGATACTGTAGTGATGCGCGCCGTGTTGCTTTAAGGTCTGCGCCAGCTCCGGCCAGATCGGCGCATGGCGACGCTGATACTCTTGATGCGCGTCGGGATTGACCTGCATCACAAAGGCCTTGCGGATCATAGCTCACGCACCACATTAAGCGCCGCCGCCCAGGGCTTCACCTCAAAGCGTTCACCGAGTGCGATCAACTGCGTTTTACTGATGGTTTGCTTCATCCCCTGCATCGACAACACCTTCACCAGTACCTGAGCCGATTTTTCAGCGGTGTCGATCAGGCCAAAAGCTTCGTCCAATGACGGGCCGCTGGCGAAAATACCGTGGAACGGCCACAGTACCAACGAGTGTGAACACATCTGCTGCGAGGTGTGCTCACCGATCCCGTCGGTGCCCGGAACCCTCCAGGGCACAATACCCACGCCGTCGGGGAACACCACCAGACACTCGGTGCTGCCTTCCCACAGCATACGGGTGAAGCTTGCCGAGTCCAGCTCCAGCACGTAACTCAGGGCAATCAGATTAGTGGCATGACAATGCATAATCACCCGGTCGCGCCCCTCGGTCAGGGTTTTACGCACGCAGTGTGACTGGAAATGTGATGCCAGCTCCGACGTTGGCACGCCACCGTTGGTCAGCCCCCAGTGAATGCTGTAAGCGTGGCCGTCCTCGCTAATCCGCAGCAATACCAGGCTGTCGGCCGGATCGAGCTGCACATTGCGGAAAAACTTGCCGGAACCGGTCACCAGGAACCAGCAGTTGGCCAGTTCCACCGCCGGTTGGCTCAGTTCGACGCGGCGCGGCTGCGGATAAAAATCCGCCGCGAACGGCTGCACCTCCTCGTCCAGCAACCGCAGGCTGACGTTGCCACCGTTACGTTCATCCCAGCCTTTCAGCCACATATCCGAGGTGGCTTTCACCATGCCCTGAACAAACCATGAAGAAAGAAGTTGTTGCATACGGCGCCCTTAACGTTGATTGAGAATTTGTTTTTCGTACTGGCGAACTTCGCCAAGCCAACCGGCATCGGCAGGCACCTCATGGCGCAGGCAATACATTTCCCAGACCGCCTGCCACGGCAGCGATTTCTGCTCTTCCAGCATTGCCAGCCGGGCGGTGTAATCGCCGGCGTTTTCCAGACGGCGCAGCAATTCCACCGGTTCCAGCAACGCGCGTAGCAATGCCTTGCGGGCATTGCGCGTACCGATCACCCAGGCAGCGATACGGTTAATGGATGCATCAAAGAAGTCGAGGCCGATATGCACCTTGTCGAACAGACCGTGGCGCACAATTTCATGGGCGATGGCCTGGGTTTCGTCATCCAGCAACACCACGTGGTCGCTGTCCCAGCGCACCGGGCGGCTGACGTGCAGCAACAGGCGCGGCACGAACAGCATGGCGGTGGAAATCTTGTCGGAAATCACTTCGGTTGGATGGAAATGCCCGGCATCCAGCGTCAGCGCCACCTGGCGGCTGGTGGCATAGCCCAGATAGAACTCGTTAGAGCCGACGGTGTAGCTTTCTGCGCCAATGCCAAACAGTTTGCTTTCCACCGCGTCGATATGGTGCCGGGGATCCAGCGGTTGGCTGATCACCTCATCCAGTGCGCTTAGCAGGCGTTGCCGTGGCGCCATCCGATCAACGGTGAGATCTTTCATGCCGTCCGGCACCCAGATATTCATCACCGACGGCGTGCCGAGCTGCTCGCCGAAATAGGCCGAAATGCGGCGGCTGGCCTGGCAGTGTTCGATCCAAAACCGCCGAATCGCCGGATCGGCGTGCGCCAGGGTGAAGCCGTCACTGCTCAAGGGATGTGAAAAACAGCTCGGGTTAAAATCCAGTCCCAGATGATGCTCCCTGGCCCATTCCACCCAGTGGCTAAAATGCGCCGGTTCAATAGCGTTACGCTCCACCGGCACCTCGCTTTCCAGATAGATCGCATGCAGATTCACCCGCTTTGGCCCCGGGATCAGCGACATGGCGCGTTCCAGATCGGCGCGGAGCTGGTTGGCGTTGGTTGCCCGGCCCGGGTAATTACCGGTGGCCTGAATGCCGCCGGTCAGGGCCGCCTGCGGATTTTCAAAGCCGCGCACGTCATCGCCCTGCCAGCAGTGCATCGAGATCGGAATGCTGTCCAACTGCGTCAGCGCCTGCTCGACGTCGATGCCGAGATCCTCAAAACGCTGTTTGGCGAGCGCAAACGCCTGTTCAATAGGTCGGGTCATAAGCAAAGCTCCTTGATCGCGGGATTAAGCGTCTGAAACCGCAGCCAGCCGGCCGTAAAGGCCCCGAACGGCTGCGGTGAAAAAATCTGTTGCGGGAAGTTGTTGGCCACCAACTGCCGGAAGGTAGCGACATCCTCCACCTCACCCAGCGCGATCAATTGGCTGCCGATGTTACCCAACGTCGAGGCTTCGACTGGCCCGATTGACAGCGGGATCCCGCAGGCATCGGCACAAAGCTGGTTGAGCAAAGGGTTCTGGCTACCGCCGCCGACGATATGCAAGTGGCTGAAGGGTTGTCCGCGCAGGGTCTGCAACTCGCCCAGTACCTGTCGGTAAAGCAGCGCCAGGCTGTCGAAAATACAACGCGCCAGCGCCGGCGGGCTATGCGGCATCGGCATGCCCTGCTCGATACAGGCCTGCTGGATCTCAGCCACCATCGCCGCCGGGTTGATAAAGCGCGGATGGTTGGGATTGATCAGCGATCGACAGCCCGGCGGCGCCGCGGCCTGCTCGACCAGTTGGCACAGATCCGTGATATTCAACTCCTCACACACCCGCTGCAGCAGCCACAGCCCCATAATGTTCTTCAGCACCCGGTAACGCCCTTCGACGCCGCCCTCGTTAGTGATATTGGCCGCCTGTGCTACCGCACCGGTGTAAGGGTGCCGACTCTCAAAGCCCATCAACGACCAGGTACCTGAACTCAGGTAGGCGGCGTGTTGATCCTGCAGCGGCGTCGCCAGCACTGCACTGGCGGTGTCATGAGTGGCTACCGCAATCACCGGTACCTGCGCCCCACTGGCCATCCGCCAATGCCCGACGGTATTCCCCGGCGCTGTCGGGTGACCGAACCAGGCGGCTTTGGCACCGGCCCAGGCCAGCAATTCAGGATCCCAGTCGCCGCTGTGAATATTCAGCAGTTGGCTGGTGGTCGCGTTGGTATATTCCCAGTTCAGTTGCCCGGTAAGCCGGTAATGCAGGTAATCCGGGATCAGCAAGGCATGAGCGACACGGTCCAATAATTCGGGGTGACGTTGACTGAATGCGCGCAACTGATAGAGGGTATTGAAAGGTAAAAACTGGATGCCGGTGCGTTGATACAGCCATTGGGTGCCCATCTCATGCTGTGCCTGTTGCATCAGCCCGTGGGTGCGGCCATCACGGTAGGCAACCGGCAGCCCAACCCGCCGCCCTTCGCTATCCAACAGCAGATAATCCACACCCCAGGTGTCGATCCCTATGCTGTCCGGCGTGACGCCTTGCTGATCCAACTGCTGCAGCCCCTGACGAATGGCGTGCTCCAGTCCATCGATATCCCAACAGTCGTGGCCGTCGATCGACACCAGGTGATTACGAAAGCGGGTGACTTCCTGCAGGCTGATGCTCCGGTCGTCGGACTGATAGCGGCCCAACATCACACGGCCACTGGAGGCACCAAGATCGATGGAGACAATATTGCGAGTGCTCATGGGGTGGCTTCCTGATGAATCGATGGCATCAGTCTAAAACCCCAGGCAAACGACACCTTATCACCACTGCCAGCCGGTCAGGCGGGTTGGCAATACGGCAAAGATTTACGCGATACAGCTCACGTTTTGTTTTTTTTACCGCCTGTGATGCCGCGCGCACTTTGGCATTTTTCCGCGCCATTCTTGATAAATGAACGCAGTGTGACGCCTTTTTGCGTTGCAAATTAAAGGCGACCGCCCGACGCCTCCTTTAGTATCTGTTACAAATTGGTTAACGGAGATCGAAAGATGGCGATGCTGTACGGCAGTGATTTTTTCGCTTCAAGCCCCTACCCGGTCGTGATCGAACCGCGGGAACCCCAGTCGAGCTTTCCTGAACATCATCATGATTTTCACGAAATTGTGATTGTGGAACAGGGCGCCGGAACCCACGTGCTGAACGGTCGGCCGCAAACGCTGTGCAGCGGCTGCGTGTGTTTTATCCGCGACTGCGATCGCCATCTCTACGAGCAAACCGATAATCTGCATCTGACTAACGTGTTGTACCGTGGCCCTAATGCCTTCCGCTTTCTCGCCGGGCTGGATCAACTGTTGCCGCTGGCACAGGATCAGCAACCGCACTGGCGTATCAACAATAAATTGCTGGCACAGGTGCAAATTATTATTCAGCGGCTGGAGCAGACCCCTGTGGCATTCAACCTGGAGCATTTGGCACAGCAGGAGCTGCTGTTTATGCAATTGCTGGTGCTGTTACGACAGGGCTGTATCGCCACTGCCGTTGACGATCAGGAAGGTCGTCTGCGGCGGCTATTGGACTGGCTGGCGGATCACTACAGTGATGAAATCAAATGGGATGAGTTGGCGGAGCGTTTTTGCCTGCCCTTGCGCACCCTGCACCGCCAGATGAAAAAGCAGACCGGCAATACTCCGCAGCGTTACCTCAACCGGCTGCGACTGCTGCAGGCGCGGCAAATGCTGCGTCAGGATGAAATCCGCATCACCGACATTGCCTACCAATGCGGATTTGGTGACAGCAATCACTTTTCCACGCTTTTCAAACGTGAGTTCGGCTATTCCCCCCGTACTCTACGGCAGAACGATTTCTTAACCTGAGGTGCCACGGTGAAAAGCCCACTTCTGTTGGCCAAAGAGGATTATCTGCCATCGGCACTGATGCCAGTGGCGGTTGCCGATCGTGCGCCCCAATCGTCATTTCCGCCGCACATGCATGAGTTCAGCGAAATCGTCATTGTCTGGCGCGGTAACGGCATGCACGTACTGAACGATCAGCCGTGGCGGGTGACCTGTGGCGATATGTTTTATATTCGCGACCGCGACTGCCACAGCTATGAATCGGTCAATGATCTGGTATTGGACAATATTCTCTACTGCCCGGAACGCTTCCAACTGGCGATTGGCTGGGCGGAACTGCTGCCACCGGACCGGGCTCAGCATCAATCTCACTGGCGGCTAACCACCCGGGGAATGGCACTGGCACGCACGGTGATCCAGCAGTTGGCACTGGAAAGTCGTAAAACCGACCTGTTGTCGATCCAGCTCACCGAGGCGCTGTTTCTGCAACTGGTGCTGATCCTGCGTCGTCATCGCTATGCCGTCGGGCAGGACGATCAGTTACCGGAAGGCGAACAACTGGATTTGCTGATGGCAGCCGTTCAGGGAGACAGCGGTACACATTTTGAGCTGGAGGCATTCTGCCGACATCATCAACTGGCAGAGCGCAGCCTTAAGCAACTTTTTCGACAGCAGACCGGCATGACCATCAGCCACTATCTGCGCCAGTTGCAACTCTGCCGGGCAAAATCCCTGCTGCGCGGCAGTGATGAACTGATCGGTGAAGTGGCCGCCCGCTGCGGCTTTGAGGACAGCAACTATTTCTCGGTGGTGTTTACCCGTGAAACCGGCGTCACCCCCAGCGCCTGGCGTCAGCGTTTTAAACGCGCCGAACGCCCTGCCGCCGGGGTAAAACGTTGATCACCCCGCCATGCCCAAGCCAACAACGTTGGCGGCCAGAATGATCGTCAGGCAACCGATGCACAATACGCTGACCGGACGACGGCCGGCGTTTTTCCACTCTCTTAGCAACAATCCCACCAGACCGCCACACAGCACATAGAAGCTCATGTGCAGCATCCAACTGATAAAGTCGTACTGCGCGGGAATGTTGGCATGACCCCAGGCATAGAAGAAGAATTGCAGATACCACATGGTACCGCCGAGCAATGAGAACAGTACGTTGGCCACCAGCAGCGATTTGGCCAGCGAGAAATCAGCCTTGACTGATAGATCCGCTTTGACCGCCAGGCGAATAAAACAGTAGGCCAGGTTAACCAGTGCCCCGCCCCCCATGATCACCACGTAGCTCGGCAACGCCACGTATAGTGGATCAATCCCCAGATCCGCGGCAGCCTGGTGCATGGGTTTGGCGGCATCCATCGCAAACGACATACCGGCGGAGAAAATGCCGCACATCACCGCCAACAGTAGCCCTTTGCGCAGATTAAACTCTTCGGCGCGAATGCCCATCGCTCGCTCTTTCAGCACCCCGGCCCACGAAACAATCACCACGCCAATCAGGGCAATGGCGACGCCCAGCAGCGTCAGCTTGCCACCGGCGGAGCTGAACAACGCCACAAAGCGCCCCTGCAACAGCGGGGTCATCAGCGTGCCCACCACCAGCGTGATGCCAATGGCGATGCCAATCCCCATCGACATGCCCAGATAGCGCATGGTCAGGCCGTAATTGACGTTACCAATGCCCCACATGGCGCCAAACAGGAACACCGGCAGCAGGGTCGACAGGCTGAAAGCACTGTAATAGCGCCAAAAGTCCGGCAGCAGCACATAGCTCACCGCCCAGGGCAGGATCAACCACGACATCAGGCCACCGATCGACCACATGGTTTCCCACGACCAGCGACGGACTTTTTTGAACGGGCATAAAAACAGGCGGCGCTGGCAGCGCCCACCAGATGCCACAGGATTCCCAACATGACAGCGTTATTCATTATTATTGATTCCTTCGTTGCTTGTGATGAGGACAAAAAACAGGCGTGAAGGAGTCTATGAATATTGCCCGACGCGCAACCTTAGCCTGACTGCCAGTTCTGACGGAAGCTGGCAAAATCCAAGGGGTAACGCTGACCGGGATCACAATTTCATCGCAAGGCTGCATGGGTTGAAGGCAACGACCTGAAGAGGATGGTCAGAATGCCATTCTGGCGGCGAAGCTGGCAGTGAGGCAAAGGTTTTTAACACAGAAAGGTCATTACCATAACAAGGCATTAATAATAATCCTGTGGAGCCCTGCCATGACCCAGAACCAAAAACGGATGTATATAAACGGTGAATTTGTTGCCCACCACACTGGGCGCTGGATTGATGTCATCAACCCGGCCACCGAACAAGTGATGATGCAAATCCCGCAAGGCGGTGCGGACGAAGCCAGACGGGCCATCGACGCCGCCGAGACCGCACAGCCAGGCTGGGAAGCGCTACCCGCAGTTGAGCGCGGCCAGTGGCTGCATCGGCTGGCCGCCGGCGTGCGAGGCAGAGAGCCGGAACTGACGAGGTTGATCGTCGCCGAAGGCGGGAAAACGCCCGAGTTGGCCAAGGTGGAAGTGCTGTTTACCGCCGACTACCTCGACTATATGGCCGAGTGGGCGCGCCGCTATGAGGGTGAGATCATCCAGAGCGACCGACCGAATGAAAACATCTTCCTGTTCAAAAAAGCCATCGGCGTGGTGGTCGGCATCCTGCCGTGGAACTTCCCGTTCTTCCTGATTGCGCGCAAGGCCGCACCGGCGCTGCTGACCGGCAATACCATAGTGATCAAACCCAGCGAACTGACGCCAGGCAATGCGTTGCTGTTTGCCGAGATCGCAGATGAGATCGGCCTGCCGCCCGGCGTGTTTAACCTGGTGACCGGCTACGGGCCGGAACTGGGCCAGGCGCTGACGGCCAATCCGAAAGTGGGCATGGTCAGCCTGACCGGCAGCGTCGGCGCCGGTGTCGCCACCCTGCGCGCTGCTGCGGACAACGTCACCAAGGTGTCGCTGGAACTGGGTGGCAAAGCCCCGGCGATTGTGATGGCCGACGCCGATCTCAGTCTGGCCGTCAAAGCCATCGTCAGCTCACGCGTCATCAACAGCGGCCAGGTATGCAACTGCACCGAACGCGTTTACGTACAGCGGGACATTTACCCGCAGTTTATGACCCTGTTGACCGAGGCTTTCCGTCAGGTGACCTTTGGCGATCCTAATCAACAAGCCGGGCTGGATATGGGGCCGTTGATCAGCGCCGAGGCGCTACAGCGAGTGGAAGATAAAGTGGCGCGAGCGGTCAGCCAGGGCGCGACGCTGGTGATGGGCGGCCAGCGCGAAGCCCGCAGCGGCTACTTTTTCCCGCCGACGATCCTGAGTGATGTGCAACAAGAGATGGAGATCATGCACCAGGAGATTTTCGGTCCGGTGCTGCCGGTCAGTTGCTTCGACAGCTTTGACCAGGCGATGGCTATGGCCAACGACAGCGAATACGGTCTCACCTCATCTATTTTCACCCGTGACCTCAACGTGGCGATGATGGCGATCAAGCAATTAAAGTTCGGCGAAACCTACGTCAACCGTGAAAGCTTTGAAGCAATGCAAGGCTTCCATGCCGGCTGGCGTAAATCCGGCATTGGCGGTGCCGATGGCCGCCACGGACTGGAGGAATACCTGCAAACCCAGGTGGCCTATCTGCAGTTTCAGTAATTAATGCGCCTATTGCGGGGCCCCATCACGGGGCCTCAGCGGTAAACGGAGAACTTTTTGGTTAGTGGTTTGAGCTGTTCGGTATCCCCGTACAGTGCTACCGCCACGAACTCCAACTTTTCATATTCGGTGTTGGCGGTATCGGCGATTTGTTGCTCTGCCGAATGTGACAGCATGGTGGTGGTAAAGAAGTTGGCCAGGACGCCCTCTTCCTTGCATTTCAGGACCAGATTACTGAGCTGGCTGCTGTTTTTTGCCTGCAGGATCACGATTGGATAATGGCTCATATTGGCGCTTACACCTTCGATAGCGCTGGGATAATGATGAAATTCGCGCTGTTCGATCAGATCGGTAATCCCCGCCGTCAAATGGCAGGACGCATTGAACAGGGTTGCCGGTTCATGGTTGCGGTTCAGGATGATATAAAACTTCTTCTCGTTGTCGCTGTACATACACATCTCCTTGGTGAAGCAAGTGTTTTACCCGTCCCTTAAATAAGTTTCAATGATGTAGATCAGCCAAGCACAGCTACAGGGTAATAGCGCGGCTCGGCAATAAAGCTCAAAATGTGCGGTTCTGACAGCCAATAGAGCCACAATTGAACTGTCGATAATTTCGGCATAACGCATAGTCTGATTTTTATCTCCCAGGAGAAAATCATGACTGCGACCAGGCTCGACGCCGTGGGCTCAGCGCCAGCCCCCGCCACGCAGTGGCCGGCAATCGTCAATGTGCTGTTCGCCGGTATTGCCGTGGCGCTGCACGTGGGCAAAGCGACTATTGCCCTGCCGGAACTGCAGCACCAATTCGGACGGTCGCTGGAGTCGCTGAGCTGGATTATTTCGGCCTTTCCATTTATCGGCGTGTTCGGGGGCATCGCCGCCGGGCAACTGGTGCGCCGCTGGGGCGATCGTCGCTTGTTGGGCCTGGGCTTGGTGATCGTCAGCATTGCCAGCTTCGCCGGAGCGACTCAGCACGACTTCACCGGCTTGATCGTCACCCGGGTTATCGAAGGGATCGGCTTTGTCATTGTGGTGGTGGCTGCACCGACCGTGCTCACTCGGGTGGTGGCGCCGCAACAACGTAATCTGGTGTTCAGCATCTGGAGCACCTTTATGCCGGCGGGCATGGCGATCTCCCTGTTCTTCGGCCCGCACTTCGCCGACTGGCAACAGAGCTGGGTCGCCGGTGGCATTCTGACCCTGCTGGCGGCGCTGTTGTTACCGTTCACCACGCCGCGCATCGTGACAACCGCCGCTGCTGCCACGACGGTGAATTTGCGTCAGGCGCTGGCCAGCATCCTGCGTGCCCGGCAACCGCTGCTGCTGGCCCTGATCTTCACCACCTATAACCTGCAGTTTTTCGCCGTGATGGCCTTTCTGCCGATATTCCTGATGCAGCGCATCGGACTGACACTGGCCGCGGCCGGCGGTGTCAGCGCAGCGGTGATTGCGGTCAATATTCTCGGCAATCTCTTCGCCGGTGTATTGCTGTCGCGTGGCCTGCAAGCCCGTACCCTGCTCGCCATTGCCAGCATGCTGATGGGGCTTGCCGGAGCCAGCGTCTTCCTTTCGGCCACACCGAATGCCATGCTGGTTCCACTGTGTTTAATGTTTAGCGGTATCGGCGGCATGCTGCCCGCCACCATTCTGGCTGCCACACCGGCGGCTGCACCCCAGCCCACGTTGATTCCCCTGAGTCTGGGGTTAGTGATGCAGGGCATTTATCTCGGTCAGGTGATCGGCCCGATTGTCTTGAGCACTCTGGTGGCCTATGCCGGGTGGACAGCGCCCTCCTTTATGGTGTTGGCCGCTGCGGTTCTGGGAAGCCTGTTGGCGTTAACGCTGACATCCAGGGTCAAAAATCCACCAGACGGCGCATGACTCATTACACCATGTATAAAATCAAATGACTCTGAGCCCATTTTTCTCTTCGCACATAAGCATTATCGTTTCAGCCACACCAATAATGACTTTATAGAGAACAGATAATGGACAGAGTAAAAACGGTTATTGTTACTGGCGCATCCAGCGGGTTGGGGTTCGCTATTGCACAGGCATACCTGGCACGCGGTTACAATGTGGTGGGGAATGCACGCTCGCTGGACCGTTTGCAGGCGGCAGCAAACCAGCTCGGTAATCCTAAAAACCTGCTGCTGGTTCCCGGTGATATTGCCCAGCCGGAAACCGCAACTCGTCTGTTCGAACAAGCGGAAGAAAACTTTGGCCAGGTCGATATTCTGATCAACAACGCGGGGATTTTCCTGTCCAAACCGGTGACAGACTATACGGAGGAAGATGTCGACGCGATGTTGGCCACTAACCTGAAAGGATTCTTTTATCCCTCACAGGCCGCCGCCCGTCACATGATGCCGCATGGCTCCGGGCATATTGTCACCATTACTGCCGCCATCGCCATGCAGCCCATCAGCAAGGTCCCTGCACTGCTGCCGGTTATGGTCAAGGGCGGGCTAAATCAAGCCACCCGTGGGCTGGCATTGGAAATGGCACCGCATAATGTGATGGTTAACGCCGTCGCCCCCGGCATTATCGCCACCCCACTGACCATGAGTCATCAGGATGAAGAAAGCCTGACGTTTATGAAACAAATGGCACCGACCCACCGCATTGGCCAGCCACAGGATATTGTCGATGCGGTGCTGTACCTGACCGATTCCAACTTTGTCACCGGCACTATCGTCACCGTTGACGGCGGCACTACTGCCGGCGTCTGGTAATCAAGGAGAACCTGCAATGCCCTATGTAAATATTAAAGTCACCGACGAAGGGGTCACGGCGGAACACAAGCGCCAATTGATCGAAGGGGTCACCGAGTTGCTGGAACGCGTGCTGAATAAGCCTCGCCACGCCACCTTCGTGGTGATTGACGAAGTTGCTACCGACAACTGGGGCATCGGCGGCGAAACCGTCACCGCCCTGCGAACCAGGGAGAGAAGTGAGGTTAAGCGATAACCCTCCTGTTTTTACCCCTCAATCCCCCCACCTTGACCGTCCAACCCGAACCTGAGAATGAGGTTGGATTCGTCAGGCTCGGGGGATTTTGTACGACTTCCCGGCTTAAATATCCTTACAAAATACAATATTATTAATAAGTTTTATTAATTGTTCGCGCATAAAATCCGCTACCTGTTACGCGTTTGTAATGATAGGGTTTGTTCTTCAAGAAGTGTCAATGTCAGTGAATACCGGCATTGGCAGGCAAAATCTATCATCAGAGGGACGGGTATGATGTCTAAGGGTATTTCAAAGGGATTCTTTATTCTGATCCTTTTTATAGTGACCGCGGCTTTTCTGGACGTATTGGGTCCCTATTACTCGTCAGTGCTGTGGGCCATCATCCTGGCGGTGATTTTCCACCCGGTGAAACAAAAACTTAAGCAGTATCTGGGCGACCGCAATGGCCTGGTGTCGTTTTTGACGCTGGTAGTGATCTGTCTGATCGTATTTACCCCCTTGGCTATTATCGCTTCTTCACTGGCGATTGAGCTTAACGTCGTCTACACCAAGTTACAGGGTAATAACACCCAATTCCCGGTCATTGTGGCCGATACCCTACAGTTACTCCCCAACTGGGCGCGTCATTTCCTGACAGAGCACAACCTCGACAACGCGGCTGAAATACAAAAGAAACTTTCGGAAGTGGCGCTGCAGGGTGGGCAATACCTGGCCGGTAGCGTGTTCCTGATCGGCAAAGGCACGTTCAACTTCGCCGTTGGCTTTGGCGTGATGCTTTATCTACTGTTCTTCCTGCTGAAAGATGGCGCTTATCTGGTTAATCTGACGCTCCAGGCGCTGCCATTATCCGAACACGTTAAACATCATCTGTTTGTGAAGTTCGCGGCCGTTTCCCGCGCGACGGTAAAAGGCACGGTCGTGGTGGCGGTAGTGCAAGGCGCGCTCGGCGGCCTGGCGTTTTACTTCACCGGCATCGAAGGCAGTCTGCTGTGGGCCGCGTTGATGGCCTTCCTGTCAATCATCCCTGCCGTCGGCTCCGCCATTATCTGGGTACCTGCCGCCATCTATTTCTTCGCTACGGGTATGCTGTGGAAAGGCCTGTTCCTGGTGGGCTTCTTCGTGGTGATCATCGGTTTGGTCGACAACATTCTTCGTCCACTGCTGGTGGGTAAAGACACCAAGATGCCGGATTATCTGATCCTGATTTCAACCCTGGGCGGCATGGAGATTTACGGCATTAATGGCTTCGTCATCGGCCCGCTAATCGCCGCCCTGTTCATCGCCTGCTGGAATATTCTTTCCGGCCGCGACAGCGCAGCAACCACCGATGAGATTGATGAAGATTTTATCGAGGAAGGCAAGAACCACCCTGATGCCACCAAGGCGGATTGAAGAATTTCCCTATTCTATCTAGAAGAATATTAAAACGAATATTAACTAACCCCCCGCGCAACACAGCGGGGTTTTCTATGCCCGTGCAAAAGTGGCTAAATTTCTTTGAAACGGAGAGAGTTGAGAGCTAAAAGGTGGGTATGGCTGCAATATCGACTAACTTAATGATAAGATAAAAGAACAATGTGGCCAATGATTACGAACAGAGCAAAAACAAGTCTAAATCGTTCCAATGAGGTTACCACTCAGCACCAAGCATAAATAAAAATCAATAATTACCTTTATATAACATTTAAGCAACAGGATTTTTCTTAAACCAAGGGAATGTATGAATTTTAACCGGATACTAACCAGATTAGCCGCGGCGGTTTCTATTGCGTCAATCACTACCGGCCTGACAAAATGGCCTGACGTTATGTTCATCTCAAGCTGTGTGATGCTAATAATTTGGCTACATGCTGAATGGGACTGGCGTAAGCGGAAATAAAAAACGGGAGCCATAAGCTCCCGTTTTTATTTCAAACGCTTAAACACAATTACATGTGTTTAACGATAGCGTCGCCAAACTCTGAACATTTCAGCAGCTTAGCGCCTTCCATCAGGCGTTCGAAGTCATAGGTCACGGTCTTGGCAGCGATTGCGCCTTCAGTGCCTTTAACAATCAGGTCAGCCGCTTCGAACCAGCCCATGTGACGTAACATCATTTCTGCAGACAGGATGATGGAACCTGGGTTCACTTTATCCTGACCGGCATACTTAGGTGCAGTGCCGTGGGTGGCTTCGAACAGGGCGCAGTCGGAACCGATGTTGGCGCCAGGTGCGATACCGATACCGCCAACCTGTGCGGCCAGGGCGTCGGAGATGTAGTCACCGTTCAGGTTCATACAGGCGATCACGTCGTATTCAGCCGGACGCAGCAGGATTTGCTGCAGGAAGGCATCGGCGATCACGTCTTTAACCACGATCTCTTTACCGGTGTTCGGGTTCTTGATTTTCAGCCATGGACCGCCGTCGATCAGCTCACCGCCGAACTCTTCGCGCGCCAGTTCGTAGCCCCAATCCTTGAAGGCACCTTCGGTGAACTTCATGATGTTGCCTTTGTGAACCAGGGTCACAGAGTCGCGGTCGTTGGTGATAGCGTATTCGATCGCTGCACGAACCAGACGTTTGGTCCCTTCTTCAGAGCATGGCTTCACGCCGATACCGCATTGCTCTGGGAAGCGGATTTTCTTCACGCCCATTTCGTCGCGCAGGAACTTGATCACTTTGTCTGCTTCAGCAGAACCGGCTTTCCATTCGATACCTGCATAGATGTCTTCGGCGTTTTCGCGGAAGATCACCATGTCGGTCAGCTCTGGGTGTTTAACCGGGCTTGGGGTGCCCTGGTAGTAACGCACCGGACGCAGACACACGTACAGGTCCAGTTGCTGGCGCAGGGCCACGTTCAG
Source organism: Serratia sp. BW106 (assembly GCF_002607755.1). Classification (NCBI taxonomy): domain Bacteria; kingdom Pseudomonadati; phylum Pseudomonadota; class Gammaproteobacteria; order Enterobacterales; family Yersiniaceae; genus Serratia; species Serratia sp. BW106. The sequence continues at coordinate 15,594 of NZ_MCGS01000033.1, read as the reverse complement.
GGAGCGAATACCGCCACCGACTGGGGTAGTCAGCGGGCCTTTGATGGCAACGCGGTAGTCACGGATCAGATCCAGGGTTTCTTCCGGCAGCCACACGTCTTTCCCGTAAACGTGAGTGGATTTTTCACCGGTGTAGATTTCCATCCAGGAGATTTTACGTTCGCCGTGGTAGGCCTTTTTCACTGCTGCATCAACCACGTGAATCATAGCAGGGGTAACGTCAACGCCAATGCCGTCGCCTTCGATAAACGGAATGATCGGGTTATTCGGAACAACCAGTTTACCCTGGGCATCGACCGTAATCTTTTTACCTTCTGCCGGAACAACTACTTTGCTTTCCATCAACCTCTCCTTCAAGCGCAATTTTTGTTAATGCTTTGTAAGATGCGTGTAGATACTACTGGAATTTTCTGTCCGCGCCAATCCGAAACGGATTCGGTTATAATGCGCCTATCATCCGTAATCTCAACTGTTATGAAAAAATTCCCTGTTAGAAATCACAAAGTTAAACGATTCAGCCCGCCTGATGCCGCCAAACCCGCTGTAGCACAAGGGCCGCGTCGCGTGGTGTTATTCAACAAGCCCTTCGATGTGTTACCCCAATTTACCGATGAGGCCGGCCGCACCACGCTGAAAGAATTCATTCCTTTTCCCGATGTTTATGCCGCAGGACGCCTGGATCGCGATAGCGAAGGATTATTGGTGTTAACCAATGACGGCAAACTGCAGGCACAGCTCACCCAACCGGGCAAGCGTACCGGTAAGGTGTATTACGTGCAGGTCGAGGGTGCACCGCAGGACAGCGATTTGGCTCCCTTGCGCAGCAGTGTCACGCTCAAAGACGGCCCGACCCTGCCGGCTGGCGTGGAGTTGGTCGCCGAACCACAATGGCTGTGGCCGCGCAATCCACCGATCCGCGAGCGCAAATCAATCCCGACGGCCTGGCTGAAAATCACCCTGTACGAAGGGCGAAACCGTCAGGTACGTCGCATGACTGCACATATCGGCTTTCCTACCCTGCGGCTGATTCGCTACAGTATGGGTAATCTTTCATTGGGAGAACTGCAACCCGGTGAATGGAAAACCCTTGATTCGCTGTAATCAGTCCGCCAAGCCGCCGTTGTAAGGGGTCGCCATGTTTAAACCACACGTTACCGTTGCCTGCGTGGTTCACGCCGCCGGCAAGTTCTTGATTGTCGAAGAGACTATCAACCATAAGGCGCTCTGGAACCAGCCGGCCGGTCATCTTGAGGCCGACGAAACCCTGGTGCAGGCCGCCGAACGCGAACTGTGGGAAGAAACCGGCATCCGCGCCACGCCGCAGTCATTCCTCAAGCTGCACCAGTGGATCGCGCCGGACAACACGCCGTTCCTGCGTTTTTGCTTTGTGATTGAGCTGGAACAGCCGTTGCCGACCGAGCCGCACGACAGCGATATCGACCGCTGCCTGTGGTTGAGCGCCGACGAGATTTTACAGGCACCCAACCTGCGTTCCGCGCTGGTAGCGGAAAGCCTACGTTGTTATCAGCAGCCGGAGCGCTACCCGCTATCACTGGTCAGCAGCTATAACTGGCCATTTTGAGATGAATAAGTGCCGTGCGCCGACGAGGCCAACGTGGTAAAATCCTGCGCTTGTTTTTTATCAGCACGGTTAGTGTTCAAGTTCGCGAGATCCCCATGTCAGACAACAGCCAGAAAAAAGTAATCGTCGGTATGTCCGGCGGCGTCGACTCTTCCGTTACTGCCTATCTGTTACAGCAACAGGGCTATCAGGTCGCTGGGCTGTTTATGAAGAACTGGGAAGAAGACGATGACGAAGAATACTGCTCCGCAGCGACCGATCTGGCCGATGCGCAGGCGGTGTGCGACAAACTCGGCATCGAACTGCATACGGTGAATTTCGCGGCAGAGTACTGGGACAACGTGTTTGAGCTGTTCCTTGAAGAGTACAAGGCCGGCCGCACGCCGAACCCGGACATCCTGTGTAATAAAGAAATCAAATTCAAAGCCTTCCTGGAATTCGCCGCAGAAGATCTGGGAGCCGACTTTATCGCCACCGGCCACTACGTGCGCCGCCAGGACGTGGACGGCAAAAGCCGTCTGCTGCGCGGAGTCGACGGCAACAAAGACCAGAGCTACTTCCTCTACACCCTGAGCCACGAGCAGGTCGCACAAAGCCTGTTCCCGGTCGGTGAGTTGGAAAAACCGGAGGTGCGCCGCATCGCCGAACAGCTGGAGCTGGTCACCGCCAAGAAAAAAGACTCCACCGGCATCTGCTTTATCGGTGAGCGCAAATTCCGCGACTTCCTCGGCCGTTACCTGCCTGCGCAGCCGGGCCCGATTGTTAGCGTCGACGGTCAGACCGTCGGTGAACATCAGGGTCTGATGTACCACACCCTGGGGCAACGCAAAGGGCTGGGCATCGGCGGCATGAAAGACAGCAGCGAAGATCCGTGGTACGTGGTGGACAAAGACGTCGCCAACAACGTACTGGTGGTCGCGCAGGGGCATGAGCACCCGCGTCTGATGTCCGTCGGGCTGATCGCGCAACAACTGCATTGGGTTGATCGCCTGCCGCTGAGCGGGCCGTTCCGCTGTACGGTGAAAACCCGTTATCGCCAGCAGGATATTCCTTGCACCGTCACCCCGCTTGACGAACAACGCATCGAAGTGCGTTTCGACGAGCCGGTTGCCGCAGTCACCCCAGGCCAGTCAGCCGTGTTCTATCAGGATGAAATCTGCCTCGGCGGCGGCATTATTGAACAGCGTTTACAGGAGTAATCGTGGCGAAGAATTATTATGACATTACGCTGGCGATGGCCGGGATCAGCCAGACCGCACGTCTGGTTCAGCAGTTGGCACACGAAGGCCAATGCGATCGCGAGGCCATGAATATCTCGCTGAGCAGCCTGCTGCAGATGGATCCTCCTTCCACGCTGGCGGTGTTCGGCGGTGAAGAACGCAATCTGAAAATGGGTCTTGAGACGCTGATGGGCGTCCTCAATGCCAACAATAAAGGCCTGGCCGCCGAGCTGACCCGCTACACCATCAGCCTGATGGTGCTGGAGCGTAAGCTCAATGCCAATAAGCAGGCGATGAACCAGCTTGGCGAACGCCTCGGCCAGCTTGAGCGTCAACTGGCGCATTTTGATCTGGAATCAGACACTATTATCAGCGCGCTGGCCGGCATTTATGTCGACGTGGTCAGCCCGCTCGGGCCGCGCATCCAGGTGACCGGTTCACCGGCAATCCTGCAAAATCCGCAGGTGCAGGCCAAAGTTCGCGCCACATTGCTGGCCGGCATTCGTGCCGCCGTGCTGTGGCAACAGGTTGGCGGCAGCCGCCTGCAGTTAATGTTTTCCCGTAATCGTCTGTTTAAACAGGCGCAAAATATCGTTGCTCATTGTTAATAGATCCCAGGAGTTGCTACCGATGGAATTATCCTCACTGACCGCCGTTTCACCCGTTGATGGACGCTACGGTGATAAAGTCAGCGCACTGCGCACCATTTCCAGCGAGTACGGTCTGCTGAAATTCCGTGTGCAGGTTGAAGTACGTTGGCTGCAAAAACTGGCCGCCTGCGCAGAAATCAAGGAAGTTCCGGCTTTTGACGCCGACGCAAACGCTTTCCTCGACAAGATCGTCGCAGAGTTCAGCGAAGAAGACGCGCAGCGTATCAAGACTATCGAACGCACCACCAACCACGACGTGAAAGCGGTTGAGTATTTCCTGAAGGAGAAAGTGGAAGCGGTCCCTGCCCTGCAGGCGGTGTCCGAGTTTATCCACTTTGCCTGTACCTCCGAAGACATCAACAACCTGTCGCACGCGCTGATGCTGCAAACGGCACGTCAGGATGTGGTGCTGCCGTACTGGCGTAAAATCATCGATTCGATCAAGGGTCTGGCGCTGGAATACCGCGACATTCCGCTGCTGTCCCGTACCCACGGCCAGCCTGCCACCCCGTCCACCGTCGGTAAAGAGTTCGCCAACGTGGCCTACCGGATGGAACGTCAGTTCCGTCAGTTTGAACGCGTAGAAATCATGGGTAAAATCAACGGTGCGGTCGGCAACTATAACGCCCACATCGTCGCTTACCCAGAAGTGGACTGGCATGTCTTCAGCGAAGAGTTCGTCACCTCGCTGGGCATCACCTGGAACCCGTACACCACTCAGATCGAGCCGCACGACTATATCGCCGAGCTGTTTGACTGCGTAGCGCGTTTCAACACCATTCTGATCGACTTCGACCGTGACGTTTGGGGTTACATCGCGCTGAATCATTTCAAGCAGAAGACCATCGCCGGTGAAATCGGTTCTTCCACCATGCCGCACAAGGTTAACCCGATCGACTTCGAAAACTCGGAAGGCAATCTGGGCCTGTCTAACGCGGTACTGGGCCACCTGGCCAGCAAACTGCCGGTTTCCCGCTGGCAGCGCGACCTGACCGACTCCACCGTGCTGCGTAACCTGGGCGTCGGCCTGGGTTATGCGTTGATCGCCTACCAGGCGACCATGAAAGGCATCAGCAAGCTGGAAGTGAACCAGGCACACCTGCTGGACGAACTGGATCACAACTGGGAAGTGTTGGCCGAGCCGATCCAGACCGTGATGCGCCGTTATGGCATCGAAAAACCCTACGAGAAGCTGAAAGAGCTGACCCGCGGCAAGCGCGTGGATGCTGCCGGTATGCAGGCGTTTATCGATGGACTGGCATTGCCGGAAGAAGAGAAAACTCGTCTGAAAGCCATGACCCCGGCTAATTACATTGGCCGCGCCGCGACCATGGTCGATGAACTGAAGTAATCGCTATACTGCTAAAACAAAGAGGCGGCCAAATGGCCGCCTCTTTAACATCTACCCTATCAACTCCTGCAGCCGTTTTTTCTGCTGCCCTTGTGCGTCGAAGTTGTCGGGATCCAGCCACTGCTCAAACCCGGCCCTGATGGTCGGCCAACGGTCGGCAGTTATAGCAAACCAGTCGGTGTCCCGGCTGCGGCCCTTGGTGACCAACGCATATCTGAAAGTGCCTTCATACTTGAAACCGAATCTCGCCGCTGCCTGTTTGGAGGGGGCGTTATGGCTGTCGCACTTCCATTCACAGCGGCGATAACCCAAATCCTCAAACAGGTGTCGCAGCATCAGATAAATCGCTTCGCTGGCGCTGGAGCGCTGCTTCATCGCCGGTGACCAACTGACATGACCCACCTCCGCCACGCCGTTAGCTTCATCGATGCGCATGTAGGCCACCGTCCCGACCGGAGCCTGGCTTGCACGGTCAAACACCGTCAGGTTCACCAGCGTGGCATTCGCCTGCAGGGTGGTCAGATGCTGCAACATCGCCGCCGGGCTGTCCGGCCGCTCTATCGATAAATAGGTCCAGTCCCGGCCATCCGGCGCCTGCTGGAAAGCGCTGAACAAAGCGCCATGATCCCGCTGCGCATCAAGCTGTTTCAGGCGGCAAAATCGCCCGTCGAGCGTCTCGCCGGTTGGGCGTTTCACCACCCGCCAATCGGCTAATGGCTCGCCGACCGGCTGGCCGAATTGATTGATCACCATACCGCCTCCACTACCTGTCGTTAACGTTCGTAAACAACAAACGAAGTTCTTCGACCTATTTTGTCATACAAGGAACGGGCCGGAGCATTATATTCCTGCGTCGTCCAATAAACCCGATCGCTGCCTTTTTCGTCCGCCAACTGATAGGCCTGCTCAAATAATTTTTCGGACACCTTCTTGCCACGCGCCGCTGGCGAAACATAAAGATCTTCAATATAGCAATAACCCACCGAACTCCAGGTGGAAGGATGGAATATCAGGTTCATTAATCCCAATAAATTGCCGTCTTTATCCTCTGCCACCAGGCCATAAACCTGCGGATCCTCACATAAACGTCCAAAGGTGTGATCGGTGACCTGCGGCTTAATATCCGCGCGATAAAAATGAAGATACCCTTGCCAAAGATCTAACCACTGGGGTTTATCAGCGTTTTGTAATTTACGAATTGTCACTTCATTGTGTACTGGGAGCATAATGCCTCTCTGGTTTTAAGCTGTTATTTCCAGAGGAGAAATAACGGAATACCAGCAGGATACACCGGCCAATGCCCACTGAATACAGACCAATCAACAACAGCGGGCAGACCAATTCCAACGAACACACCCTGTTCAGATCTATTCTGGAAGCGTGCTGAAAATCGATGATAACTTTTTGATAAATTTTACAATTTCGTCCGGAGCATAGGCCGCAAAGCCGAATACCAACGCGCCTTCGCCCGGCGGGTTGGTATAAAAATCAATCAATCCATAGACCTTCATCCCCTGCGCAGCAGCAGCCTGGATCAACTGCCGTTCGGTTGCCGCGTCCGCCAGCGGGCAAACCAGTTGCAGCCCCCCCTGTGGCAACCGCGGTTGAGTCCAGGGGGCAAGATACTGATGCACCGCCGTATGTAAAATCTCCAGTCGGGCCTGATATATCTTGCGCATATTTCTTAAATGTTCGGCATAAAAATCGTCATTGATAAATTTGAATAACGTCATCTGTGGCAGTGCCGAAGTATAACCATCCTGGAATTGTTTAGCCGCCACCATAGGGGGAATTAATTGCGGCGGAACAATAAGAAAGCCAATGCGTAACCCCGGGAACAGACTTTTACTAAAAGTACCGATATATAACGTACGTTGGTACTGATCCAGCCCCTGTAATGATGCGGTGGTCAACCCGTTATAATTGAACTCGGAATCGTAATCATCTTCAATAATCCAGGCTTTTTCACGATGCGCCCACGCTAATAGTTTCAGTCTTCTTTCAATGCTGAGCGAATATCCCAGAGGGTAATGATGAGAAGGGGTGATATAAACGCCCCGCCCGCCCTCTTTGGTCTGAACCAACTTATCGATATCCATACCCAATTGATCCACCCCAATCGGCTGAGCGATTAAGCCCGCCGACTGAACCAGTTTTTTCGCGCCCTGATACCCGGGCTCTTCAACAAACACCCGGTCACCGGGATTAAACAGCACCTGGGTACACAGCGAGAGCGCCTGCTGGGAACTGGTCACCACGATCACCTGCTCAGCACTGGCCTTAACGCCCCTTTCCCGGCGCAGATACTCGATAATTTCCTCTCTCAACTCCACCAGTCCCTGAGGATCGGCATAGCCCAACAGGCGTTCGGCCCCCAGGCGCACCGCCTGCCTTTCCAGTTGCAGCCAGCTATCGATAGGGAACAAGCGCAAGTCGGGCATTGAGGGGGTCAATGAGCCGCTGCGGCGGGTATGTGGAGCATGGGCAGCAATCAGCAGGGAGCGGCCGTGTGCACTCAGCTCCCGCTCCACCAACAGGGCATGACCCGTATGGTCGACCGCCAGCAGTTCACGACCGATCAGGGTGTCTTGCTGGTAACTGACGAAGCTGCCGCGCCCAACGGCACGGGCAATGTAGCCCTCCGCTTCCAACTGGCCATAGGTCAGTTCGACGGTATCGCGAGAAATAGCCAGTTGAGCCGCCAGAACCCGGCTGGGCGGCAGTTTGGCCAGGTAACACAGCTCGCCCGCCGTCACCTGCTGTTTGATCGTCAGGTGCAGCGCCGCCTTACGCGTCATCCCCTGTCGTAAATGCTGATTAAAGCTTGCCTGTATCGCCTCTGTCGAAACGCCCTGTTGGCTGTCACTGCTGTGTTTCATGCTGCTCCGGATCAGAGGTCCGCCGTGTCTCCGGAGAATAAACCGGTAACGGAGATGTTGGTTAATTGATCTAAATCAATCTAGTTGTGAACAAAATGTTTTGAAACAGATCATCCGTTGTTTGATTTACAGCGCCAGCCCTACACTAATACAACCATACCAGTAGCTTGCTACTAATGTGGTTGTCTACTTTATTACCCGTCCCCGCCTGTTTACCGCTGCTGGATAGCAGCGGCGTTGGCCGGTATTGCCAACGCGGGCATTTATTGTGAAGCATGTTCAAGGTGGAATTATGTCACAACAGCACAACTCTTCGCCGCCCCGGCGTAACTTTCTCAAAAAAAACCTGGCGTTGATCCCGCTGGCCGCCGCCGGCAGCAGCATTCTGGCACTGGATGCCAAGGCTGCCCCCGCTGCCGGCGTATCGGAGCACTACGTTCCGGTCTATTTCAACGCAGATGAATGGCGTTTTCTGCTGGCGGCCTGCGATCGGCTGATCCCCACTGACGATAACGGCCCAGGCGCAGTCGATCAGGGCGTGCCGGTGTTTATCGATAGGCAAATGGAAGCCCCCTACGGCCACGGCGGCTTATGGTATATGCACCCACCATTCGTTCCTTCCCCGCCGCAACTGGGCTATCAGTCCAAGCTGACGCCACGCGAAACCTACCGAATCGGCATCCGCGAAGTCAATGCGCACTGCCAGCAACAGTTCCAAAAAGGGTTTGCCGATCTCGATCACGCCGAGCAGGAACAACTGCTGGCGGCGCTGGAGCACGGCCAACTGGATTCCGAAGACCTGCCCGGCAAGGCGTTTTTCGACCAGTTGCTCACCAACACCAAAGAGGGCTACCTGGCCGATCCGGTGCATGGCGGTAACCAGACGCTGGCGTCATGGAAAATGATCGGTTTCCCCGGCGCACGTGCGGATTACACCGACTGGGCCAATCGCCCCAATCAGCCTTATCCCCTCGGGCCGGTCAGTATCTCAAGCAAAAGGAATGCATAATGAGCGCAATCAAGAAGCCAGCGGTAGACGTGGTCATCGTCGGATTTGGCTGGACCGGCGCCATCATGGGGATGGAGTTAACCGAAAGTGGGCTTAGCGTGTTGGCACTGGAGCGTGGTGAACAGCGTGATACTTATCCGGACTTCGCCTATCCGCGCATTGCCGATGAACTGACCTATGGCATTCGCATGAAACTGATGCAACCGATGGCCAACGAGACGGTCACGGTACGTCACACCCCGGCAGAATTTGCCGTGCCCTACCGTCAACTGGGTTCCTTTTTGCCGGGCAACGGCGTCGGCGGTGCCGGTGTGCACTGGAACGGCATGCATTGGCGCGCTTTGCCGTCCGACCTGAAGCTGCACACCACCCTCACCGAAAAATACGGTGCCAAGTGGATCCCGGAAGGCATGACGCTGCAGGACTACCCGTTGAGCTATCAGGAGCTGGAACCCTACTTCGACAAGTTCGAAAAGGTCTGCGGCACGGCGGGTAAAGCCGGTAATCTGCGCGGGCAAATCATCAAGGGCGGCAATCCGTTCGAGGGACCACGTAACAGCGAATACCCCACGCCGTCGCTGAAGCCGCTTTACTCCGGTTCGCTGTTTGGCACCGCGGCCGAGTCGCTGGGTTATCACCCCTTCAACGTGCCCGCCGCCAACTGCTCCGTCCCCTACACCAATCCCTACGGCGTCCAGCTCGGTCCCTGCAACTACTGCGGCTACTGCGAACGCTTCGGCTGCTTTATGTATTCCAAAGCGTCACCACAGAGCACCATCCTGCCGGTGCTGACCCAACGTAAAAACTTTGAGCTACGCACCCAGTCGCAGGTGATCAAAGTGAATCTGGACAGCAGCGGCAAGAAAGCCACCGGCGTGACCTATATCAACGCCCAGGGACAAGAGGTGGAGCAACCGGCCGATCTGGTGATCCTCAGCGCCTTCCAGTTGCATAACGTCCGCCTGTTACTACTGTCCGGCATCGGTAAACCTTATAACCCGGTGACCGGGGAAGGCGTGGTCGGCAAGAATTACGCCTACCAGATGAACAGCGGTATTTCGCTGTTTTACGATAAGGATACCCACTTCAATCCGTTTATCGGTGCTGGCGCCGCCGGTATGGTGATCGACAATATGAACGGGGAGAACTTCGATCATAGCGGCTTGGGATTCATCGGTGGGGCTTACATCTCCGCCACCCGCACCGGGGGCCGACCGTTGCAGCAAATGACGCTGCCGCCGGGCACACCCGGTTGGGGCAGCGGCTGGAAACAGGGCATCAAGGATAACTATTTGCACAGCATGAGCCTCGGCTCCGAAGGCTCGGTGATGCCTTACCGCGATTGCTATCTGGATCTGGATCCTACCTACAAGGACGGCTACGGCCTGCCGCTGCTGCTGCGTATGACGTTTGACTGGAAAGAGAATGAGATCAAAATGACCCAGCACATCACCAGCAAAATGGTGGATATCGCCAACGTCATGAAGCCCAAACAGATGTCGGTATCGGTGATGAAAGCCGGCGATCATTACGACGTGCGGCCTTATCAGTCAACCCACACCACCGGCGGTGCCATTACCGGCGATAACCCAGCCACCAGCGTGGTGAATAAATACCTGCAATGCTGGGACGTGCCAAACGTGTTTGTCACCGGTGCCTGCGCCTTTCCGCAGAACCTGGCCTATAACCCCACCGGCATTGTCGGCGCGCTGGCCTACTACTCGGCCGAGGCGATCCGCACTCAGTATCTGAAAAACCCCGGTCCTCTGGTTCAGGCCTGATAGCATAAGGAGCTTCACATGAAAGGACTTACTCCCTCGCTGTTGGCGCTGTTGATGCTGGGTGCTACCACGGTACAGGCAACTGACGACCCACAATTGGCGGCCCGGCTGCAACACGGGGAATACCTGGCGCGCGCCGGTGACTGTGCCGCCTGTCATACCGGCCCCAGCGGCGTACCCTTTGCCGGCGGTCTGAAAATGACCACTCCGGTCGGTGCCATCTACTCCACCAACATTACGCCGGACAAACAAACCGGCATCGGCGAATACAGTCTGCAGGAATTCAGTGACGCCTTGCGCAAAGGTATCGCTCGCGACGGGACCCGGCTCTACCCGGCGATGCCCTATCCCTCGTTCGCCAAAATCAGTGATGGGGACGTTCGCGATCTGTACCTGTATTTTACCCGGCAAGTTAGGCCTGTGGCTCAGCCCAATAAAGACAGTGACATTCCCTGGCCGCTGAATATGCGCTGGCCGCTGGCCATGTGGAATCTGGCGTTTCGCGAAGATGGCGCCTATCGACCGGATACCACACAAAGCCTCGACTGGAACCGCGGTGCCTATTTGGTCCAGGGGCTGGGCCACTGCGGCTCCTGCCATACGCCGCGCGGTATTGGCTTCCAGGAAAAAGCGCTCAACCAGAGTGACGACGCCTATCTGAGTGGTGGCACACTGGAAGGCTGGCATGCCACCAACCTGCGCGCGGATGCGGTAACTGGCCTGGGCAAATGGAGCACGGAAGATATCACCCGCTTCCTGAAAACCGGCCATACCCCCCGTTTCGCCGCTTTCGGTGCAATGGTTGACGTGGTACAGGACAGTACTCAGTCCCTGAGCGATGCCGATTTGCGTGCCATCGCTGTTTATCTGCAATCCTTGTCGGCCGGCAATAAGGAAAAACCGCTGATGCAGGACGGTGGCTCGGCCAAAATGCTGTTAAACGGTGATGTCAGCCGCCCGGGTGCCCAAACCTATCTGGATAACTGCGCCGCTTGTCACCGCAGCGACGGCCAGGGCTATCGCGACACCTTCCCACAGTTGGCGCACAACCCGGCGCTGTTAAGTGATGATCCGTCCTCGCTGATCAGTATTATCCTCAACGGCTCCCGCACGCCAGTCACCGTCGGCGCGCCCACCGGGTTGACCATGCCGGACTTTGGCTGGCGCCTGAACGACGAGCAGATTGCTCAACTCGCCACTTTTGTGCGCAGCAGCTGGGGCAACGATGCACCGGCGGTAACCGCCGCTCAGGTACAGGAAATCCGCAAAAACAGCGTCAGTAAACCGACCCAGCCTTAAATACTTCAGGGGCCCGGAATCGGGGGCCCCTCTCCCCACCTCGCAGCCTCTCTCGTTTAAGTTTGGTTTAACTTTGCCTCCGCATTGTTTATCCAGCGTTTATTTGATGTTGCCGATAATGACCACGCACCGAAAATCGATAGCGCTATTTCCTGCCAAGGCTCTGCGTCCCTTGCGGTAACAGCCGGTTATACCTACCATAACGTCAATATAACGATCAGATGGCCTAGGTTGTCGCACGCTATCCCTCACACGCCAAGAGCGTGTTACCTTTACAGCGTGGGTGACAGGATGTTCACCCGCCGATTTACAGGAGTCTGCCATGCGAGTACTGGTTGTTGAAGATAACGGTTTATTGCGCCACCACCTCTCCGTACAGATGCGTGAAATGGGCCACCAGGTTGATGCAGCAGAAGATGCCAAGGAAGCCGACTATTTCCTGCAGGAACATGCGCCGGACATCGCGATTGTCGATCTCGGCCTGCCGGGTGAAGACGGCCTGAGCCTGATCCGCCGCTGGCGTGCCCACCAAATGAAATTGCCTATTCTGGTGCTGACCGCACGCGAAAGCTGGCAGGACAAAGTGGCGGTGCTGGAAGCCGGTGCCGACGACTACGTCACCAAGCCGTTTCATTTGGAAGAAGTGATTGCCCGCATGCAGGCGCTGATGCGCCGTAACAGTGGCCTGGCTTCCCAGGTGATCGTCTTGCCGCCGTTCCAGATCGACCTTTCGCGTCGCGAGCTGAGCGTCAACGAACAGCAAATCAAACTGACGGCGTTTGAATACACCATTATCGAAACCTTAATCCGCAACGCCGGCAAAGTGGTCAGTAAAGACTCGCTGATGCTGCAACTGTATCCGGATGCCGAACTGCGCGAAAGCCACACTATTGACGTACTGATGGGCCGTTTGCGTAAAAAGCTGCAGGCCGAATACCCACAGGAAGTGATCACCACGGTTCGTGGCCAGGGCTATCGTTTTGATGCGAAGTGAACATGATGTTCAACAAAGATAAAAAGCCGTTTTCACTACGCGCCCGCTTTTTGATGGCCACCGCCGGGGTGATCCTGGCGCTGTCGCTGTCCTATGGTCTGGTCGCGGTCGTGGGGTATATCGTCAGTTTCGACAAAACCGCCTTCCGCCTGCTGCGTGGCGAAAGCAATCTGTTCTTCAGCCTGGCCCAGTGGAAAGACAACAAACTCACCATCGCCATTCCGCCCGATATCGATCTCAACTTCCCTACCCTGGTGTTTATTTACGATGATAAGGGCAAGCTGCTGTGGAGCCAGCGCCAGGTGCCGGAGCTGGAAAAACGCATCAATAAAGAGTGGCTGGAAGAGTCAGGTTTCTACGAAATTGACACCGATACCCGCATCAGTAGCGAAGTCCTGGGTAACAACCCCAAGGCGCAGGATCAGCTCAAAGACTATGACGACAACGACCAGAATGCGCTGACCCACTCGGTAGCGGTCAACACCTACGCGGCGACACCACGGTTACCCGCGTTGAGTATCGTGGTGGTCGATACCATTCCACAGGAGCTGCAGCGTTCCGACGTGGTATGGGAATGGTTCAGCTATGTGTTGCTGGCTAACCTGCTGTTGGTGGTCCCCTTGCTGTGGCTGGCGGCCTACTGGAGTTTGCGGCCAATCAAGGCGCTGGTGAGTCAGGTCGGCGAACTGGAGAACGGTGAACGAGAACAGCTCGACGAAAATCCCCCCAGCGAGCTACGCGGACTGGTACGCAATCTGAATATTCTGGTGCGCAACGAGCGCCAGCGCTACACCAAATATCGCACCACGCTTTCCGATCTGACCCACAGCCTGAAGACGCCATTGGCGGTGCTGCAAACCACCCTGCGCTCACTGCGTACCGGCAAGCAAACCACCATCGAGGAGGTCGAGCCGATCATGCTGGATCAGATCAGCCGTATCTCCCAGCAAATCGGCTACTACCTGCACCGCGCCAGCATCAATTCGGGACAAACGGTGCTGACACGTGAGATCCATTCGGTACCGGCCCTGCTGGATAGCCTGAATGTGGCACTGAACAAGGTCTATCAGCGTAAAGGCGTGGTGATCACCCTGGATATTTCGCCGGAAGTGACCTTTATGGGGGAAAAGAACGACTTTATGGAAGTGATGGGCAATGTGCTGGAAAACGCCTGTAAATACTGCCTGGAATTCGTTGAAATCACCTCTCTGCACTCCGATAAATACCTCACTATCGTCATCGACGACGACGGTCCGGGCATTCCGGAAAGCAAGCGCGAGCTGATCTTCCAGCGCGGTCAACGGGTAGACACATTGCGCCCGGGTCAGGGCCTGGGATTGTCGGTAGCGGCGGAGATTATTGAGCAGTACGACGGCTCCATTACCATCAGCGACAGTCCACTGGGCGGAGCCCGCATGCAGGTCACTTTCGCTCGTCAGCACGATTCCCACCATAACGAGTAAATTCTGTTGTTAAGGCCCCGCTCCACGGGGCCAAACTTCCGTTATATACTCTAAATAATTCGAATTGCATTGCGGCGGCAAGTGAGCAAAGCCCGATGAGCTTACTAAAGTAAGTGATTCAGGTGAGCAAGCGTAGCCAACAAAGATGCAGTTTGAAGAATGATGAGTATAATCGCTCTCAGACTCACTCCACTCTCCTGGAATAGAACATGGATTATCAATTAGATCTGGACTGGAACGATTTTTTGCAACGTTATTGGCAAAAGCGTCCGGTGATTCTGAAGCGCGGCTTCAAAAACTTTATCGATCCGATCTCCCCGGATGAGCTGGCTGGGCTGGCGATGGAAAACGAAGTGGATAGCCGTTTGGTCAGCCACCAGGACGGCCGCTGGCAGGTTGCGCACGGTCCCTTTGAGAGCTTTGACCACCTGAGCGAGAACAACTGGTCGCTGCTGGTGCAGGCGGTGGATCACTGGCATGAGCCTTCCAGCGCGCTGATGCGCCCGTTCCGCCAACTGCCGGACTGGCGGATGGACGATCTGATGATTTCGTTCTCGGTCCCGGGCGGCGGCGTAGGTCCGCACCTCGATCAGTACGACGTCTTTATCATTCAGGGCACCGGCCGCCGTCGCTGGCGTGTGGGCGACAAAGTGCCGATGAAGCAGCTTTGCCCGCATCCTGACCTGCTGCAGGTTGAACCTTTCGACGCCATTATCGATGAAGAAATGGAACCGGGCGATATTCTGTATATTCCGCCGGGCTTCCCGCATGAAGGTTACGCGCTGGAAAACGCACTGAATTATTCCGTAGGCTTCCGCGCTCCCAACGGTCGTGAATTGATCAGTGGTTTTGCCGACCACGTGCTGGCACGCGAGCTGGGCAGCAAACGCTATAGCGATCCAGACATTCAGCTGCGCGAACATCCGGCGCAAGTGCTGCCACAGGAAGTCGACGCGCTGCGCCAGATGATGCTGGACCTGGTTCAGCAACCGGAACACTTCCAACAGTGGTTCGGTGAGTTTATCTCTCAGACCCGCCACGAACTGGACGCAGCACCGCCAGAGCCACCTTATCAGGCCGGAGAAATCTACGAACTGCTGCAACAGGGTGAACCCTTACAACGCCTGGGCGGCCTGCGCGTATTGCGCGTCGGTGACCAGTGCTTTGTGAACGGCGAACTGATGGATACCGAGCATCTGCAGGCTGTCGATGCGATGTGCCAGAACTTCAGCGTTAATGCCGCCCAATTGGGTGACGCGGTGGACGATCCTTCGTTCCTGGCGCTGTTGACCGCACTGATCAACAACGGCTACTGGTATTTTAAAGACTGAAGCTGACAATGTTCTAATAAATATCCTCCGGCATA
>NZ_MCGS01000032.1:0-20229 GCF_002607755.1 Serratia sp. BW106 | reverse complement strand
AGTAAGTTGGAGTCATTACCCTATGAGCTGTGAATTCAACCGATGGATGCAACTTAAAAACACTTCCGGCGATTGAGCAGGCGCAGTACTCCGGGAACTACGGAGCGAAACTACAGAAATTGATTAACCCCGATTATAACTATTTTACCAATGCCGTGGACGGTAAAAGAACGCCGGAAGATCTTTTATCATTGCACGAGAGCCTGAATATTCTGAAGTAATTCAAGTTTGGCCTGTTCCCGCCGTTACCAAGTTGGTTTGAACTGTGGCTTCCTCCCTGCAACCCGCACCCATTTTAAGTGTGCTTTTCATGATTCAGAGCCGTCATCAAGTAATCAATATGATTGGCAGTTTATGATGTCCGCTCCTGGCACGCAGCGGACTTTACTTACATAGATGATGCGTCACGCTGCTAGTCACAGGGCGCTAACTATTACGCCATGGCTGCAAATAAACACTGTTATTTCAGCTTTTCAGGTTGATTCATTATTTTTATGAAGCGCTTGTATCCGGCAAACCTGTGACGCACTGTAGCCCGTAGCATCAGCCGTTTCCTGGATACTCAGTTTCTTTACCTGTCGGTAGTACAGGACTTTCTGATGTCGCTCCTGATCGGCCTGTTTACCCCGGTATTTCCCCAGTGTATGTGCCCGTTCAATTCCCTGCTTCTGGCGCTGGCGGCGGCTCAGCCAGTCCTTATGCGACATCGCGGCCATCAGGTCGATAAGCATATTATTGATGGCGGTTATCACGGCACGGGTGATTGGGTCAGCCTGCGAAGGGTCTTTATCTGACAGCGCCTGCCATGAGGTGGGTACATCCAGGCTGACAATCCGCAGTTCGTGTTGTTCTATCTGCTTTTTCAGCGTCATCCAGTCACTGTTACTCAGACGGGTCAGGCGGTCAATTTGCTCGACCAGTAAAATATCATTGCGGTGACTGTCCATCAGTAAGCGTCCCAGCTCCGGGCGGTCGAGTTTTGTACCGCTTATGTTCTCCCGGTAGTAACTGGCTATTTTATGTCCCCGCTCCTGAACAAACTGCTCCAGCATCTCTTTTGCCCGATCGGCGAACTGATCTTCCGTCGATGCCCTTAAATAAGCTCTGATGAACACTTTTCCACCACGTTATCGCATTTAGGTTATTGCATTTAATCTATCGCATATAGGTTATGTCATTCATCGTGTGCCGTCACGTTTTGAGTATGGCGTCAGGGTGTACTCCCGCGCTATACGGCATTTTCAGAGGTTTGACCTTAATCGGATAACCTAAATGCGATACTGCAAGAGCGACAACTTAAAAGCGATAGCCACTGACGCAAAATCAACCCCTTACGAACCAAGATTGGTTAAATAATGCGCTTAACGTACAAAAATTTCCGATCTCCAAACTGACCCCGTAAACATCCTTCGCTGACCATCAGCAGCCTGGATAAATTGGATGAGCCACCGGCGCTGATACGACTGAGCAGCCGAGTCAGACAATTGCTCCCACCCGTTGACCTGACAGAACTGTTGCTTGAGATTGACGCCAGAACGGGTTTCACCCGTGAATTCAGCCATGTCAGCGAGTCAGGTGCCCGCGCGCAGGATCTGCATATAAGCCTGTGTGCGGTGATGCTGGCTGAGGCCTGCAATATCGGACATGAGCCGCTGATCAAGCACAATATCCCTGCACTGACCCGCCATCGCCTGAGCTGGGTGAAACAGAACTACATCCGAGCAGAAACGCTGGTCAGCGCCAATGCGCGGCTGGTTGATTTTCAGTCCTCGTTAGCGTTGGCAGGATACTGGGGTGGCGGTGAGGTGGCCTCCGCTGATGGTATGCGTTTTGTCACACCAGTGAAAACGGTGAATTCTGGCCCCAACAGAAAATACTTTGGTTCAGGGCGCGGCATTACCTGGTACAACTTTGTCTCTGACCAATATTCGGGTTTTCATGGCATAGTGATCCCTGGAACGCTGCGGGATTCCATTTTTGTGCTGGAGGGACTACTTGAGCAACAAACGGGACTAAACCCGGTTGAAATCATGACGGACACAGCAGGTACCAGTGACATTATCTTTGGCTTGTTCTGGCTACTGGGATACCAATTTTCACCTCGTCTGGCGGATGCTGGTGAGGCGGTGTTCTGGCGGGCTGACAAAGCAGCGAATTACGGGGCGTTGGACGAACTGGCTCGGGGTTGTGTTGACCTTTCTAAAATCGAAAGCCACTGGGATGAGATGATGCGGGTTGCAGGTTCGCTGAAGCTGGGCACAATTCATGCGTCAGAACTCATTCGATCGCTATTGAGAAGTACCCGACCGTCAGGGCTTGCTCAGGCAATAATGGAGGTCGGAAGAGTTAACAAGACACTGTATCTTCTCAACTATATTGATGATGAGGACTATCGCCGCAGGATCCTAACACAGCTTAACCGGGGCGAAGGTCGCCATGCCGTGGCAAGAGCCATTTGCTACGGTCAGCGTGGTGAGATCAGAAAACGTTACCGCGAGGGGCAGGAAGATCAGTTGGGTGCGCTGGGTCTGGTGACAAACGCAGTGGTGCTGTGGAATACGCTTTATATGCAGGAAGCCTTGTCGCACCTGCGTAGCACTGGGGAAGGGCCAGAAGATGAACATATCGCGCGGCTTTCGCCTCTGATGCATGGTCATATCAACATGCTGGGACATTATACGTTCACACTACCGGAGGATATTATGAAGGGGGAATTGAGGCCGTTAAATCTCAATTTAAACAATGAATTACCTCCTTAGCGTGGTTTTTTACATCATTGGCCCTCAAACCCCATAAAGGACTTGGTCGATAATTGGCTGAAAGAAAATGACAGCCAAAAGACTCAAATGAGTAAAAACACATTAACTCAAAAACACACCTATCCTTACCGAGAACACTGATCTGGTGCATAAACTTTTTATGTGCCAGATCGGTGTTGGCCAAGCAAAGCGCGGCAGCGTGTTTAGACTTACAGTAAATGGCGTTTATGGTTCATCTGTTGGTGCAAAATACGCGCAATCAGAATATCCGTATCACGAACCGTATAAAAAATGGCATGTCGCTGAAATTCAATGCGCATCACACCAGGAACGGTATGGTAGTCACGTCCCATATCTGGCATTCCGGCCAGTGTCTCGAAAAATGCCTCAAGTGCGTCTGTATAATGGTCTGCCTGAGCTTCACCAAATTTCAAGAGCGTATAGTCATAAATCCCGGCGAAGTCGTCTGCTGCCCGTTCAGTGAGTTTATACACGATGTCTCAGTTTTCTTTGTGCTGCAATATCCCGCAGTGATAGCGAGCTTTCACCGCTTTCCAGCCCAGCAATAACAGCCTGACGAATAACTTCATCGTTTGTTTCCTGTTGCTCCAGCAATCGCAGCGCAGAACGCATAACTTCACTCGCAGAGCCGTAACGGCCACTGTCTATTAATCGACTAATAAACGAATCGAGTTGTTCGCCAATCGTAACGCTTGTTGTTCTGGCCATAACGCCCCCTGTGTTAACTATCAACACAATTATAGGAATACTTGCTCCTGGTGTCAACGAATACACCCAAACGGATTTCGCCCCCTTCCTACCAGACTGGTTTTTTAGCTTACTTTTAGCGATGAAGTAGGTAAGGGCGAAAAGCGCCTTTTCGCTGCATTGCGTCTCGTTGACTCCATGCCTCCGGCTAAGGCCGGAGGTGCTACTTAAAGTCTTTTGGGGAGCATAGCGACCATGCCGAACCGGCGCGGCCATCTGGCCGCTGCAAGGGCGGTCATTATCGGTTTTCCCCGTTATCCACAGAACTTATCCAGCGAATAAGTAGATCTTTAATGAAGTTAAGTAGGTCGAAGACCTGATTGTTTTGCAGCTAACTATTGGTTGATTGCAGATAGTCCCATTTACCTATTTGCAGGTAAGTGTGCATAAAAGATATAACGCCGGTGTTGATTGGGGTTTTGACCAAATATCGGTGAGGTTATCGTGATAATAGTGACTAAAAAACGAGCTGTTTTAGCAGATGGACAACGAACATCCTCCGCAGGGAATCGGATTAGTAAAAAGAGGGCGGGTTAGTGAGGCGGGGCTGTGCCTGGCTGCTCCATATTTACCAGTTCAAGCTGGTAAAGCTGAGTCCAGACCATTTTTTCAAACTGCTGAGGGGTTAGATGGTGTATATCACCCTTCATATCACGGAAAATACGCTCGGCCACCTGACGCTTTCGCTCATCGAACGGTAATTCGGCCAGCTTACGCCGTTGTTTGCCCTCAATAGCGCGTGTACGGCGGCTGAGTATCGTCTGATGGCGGCAACGTTCATACCAGCGCTTACGGGCTTCTTTTACTGTCATAGCCTCACCGGGTTGTAGAATGCCGTCCTCAATAGCGCGTAGGCGTTCTTCTTGCTCGGCTCGTAGCTTGTCCATATCCACACCGGTAAGACGCCAGCCTTCTTCTGTAATGATTATATGCTTAGGAAAACGGCACCCGTTCACATAATCCCACTCAGTTTCAGGCGCAAGGACTATGCCAAACCTCGCCAATTCGTCTATCAGACGCGACACCCTGGATACCGTCACGGCAGTTTCAGGGATGATCTGGCCATCTTCATTCCGTGGACTGAGTTCTTCAGCCAGCTTAGTGATGTTGATAGTGACAATACCGGTAGCAAGATCGGCTTTGTTGACGAAAAGCACAAACAATGCATCGAGCAAACGCCGGCGTACTTCACGGAAAGCTCTTTTTCTGTCCGCGACAGGTCGCAAAAAAGTGAAGATTGGATCGGCAGAAACACGACGACGAATAACCCAGGCACCAGAGGTTTTGTCCTGGCTCATAAGGTTACGTAAGGCTCGACCATGCTGTTTACTGAGAGGTTTATAATGCGCCGGACGCACGTAGAGCGGTAACGGACATTTACAGGCTGTAGAATGTTCGCCACGATGACGCTTGTCTGGGTTTTGTTGGGTAGAATTTATCTGGTTATTCACACCCGCCAGCACTTATGGCGGTGTGGGGGGGTTGTGTTAGGTTACGCATTTGCTATAATCCTTTTCAGGCGCCGCGCCTGCTTTCGACCCCCTGAATATCCTTCGTTCCGCCAAGTTCGAGTTGGGATTTCAGGGGGTTTTTGCATTCAGGGTGTGGCTTTTGCCCCTATCACCCTTTCCCTAGACGCTATTACCGGGAACGTCCCACCCGTATGAATACTTGTAAACGCAGGTAAATTACCACGTAGTGAAGCAACGATCAATTCCCCCACCAAAAGATCCCGCAAAGAACATATCTAATTTACCTAATCAATTCATAGAGATATTGAGTCTAAACATTATTAATATTGTGAATATCAACAGGTGTTTTCTCTTGTCTATGTAGATTCAGAGTGAACGCATTTCTTTGTTAATTCAGTGAAAATTCCGCTTCCTCGCTTTGAGTGTTCAGTGCTCGCCTATGGCTGCGCTCCGCCTCAATCAAAGGCTGCGGCGAGCTGTGCTGGCTAGTCTTTCAAGCACTCGTTTAGTTGTTTTAATAATTTTCTGGCTTCTTCATTCTGTTTACGTAATTTTTTATTTTCCTCCAAAGTATAGTATTGAAGGTTTTCTTCTGGGTTAACCCTATTACGATGCACCTCAAGCATATTCTTAGCCATATCGTCATCCACTGTATAAAAATAATACTCAGGATAATCCAGCAGTCTTGCGATTTTAACTACCAAGCTAAAAGGGGGTTCCGTCCTTCCGACTTCGTAACTCGACAACCTCGATCTTGAGTTTTTACCATCTATATCAATAAGTTGAGATAATTTTTCTTGCGATATCCCCGCAGCCTCTCGCGCTTCTCGCAATCTTTTCGGCACCATGTTCACCCCCTTTTTGGGAGTCTAATCTTACAAGGCGCATTCGATATCAATGTCCACAATACGAATCATGGTTGATTTTGTATCATAAAGTAATGTAATCTCTAAGACTCTTTAGATTGACACACCAAAACAACTGAATATAATAACATTACTGTATTTATATACAGTTGTTTTATCATGTTTATGAGTACGCTCGTTCTAGTTTCCGCCAAGCTAGCACGGCGGAAAATGGGGGCTTGTGCCCACAAGGATGGGAACATGAACTTATGGTATGTGCTGTACTGCAAGGCTCAGGATGTTGGTAAAATCACTAAAAGAGTCAATGGATTAGGGGTTAGTGTTTTTTGCCCTCGCTATGTAAGAGTCTCTCACCGAACCGACTGCAATTCGGTTCGGATCGAGGAAAAAGTGTTGTTCCCTAATTATTTGTTCCTCTCTTTTGATATCAATAAAATCCACACCTCAACAATTTCGTCTATCCCTGGGGCTGTCGGCTTCATTCGCTTCGGTTCCGATGCCTGCACCGTTCCCCAGAAAGTGATATCAGCGATTGAATGCGCTCGGCTGATTGCGTTGAACAATGACGATCAAGCTATTGAGTGCCGTAATATCTCGTCCACTTTGCTGCTAAAAATTCAGGAAATCTCGCTTATCAAGTCGATAGAACAACGGCAGGTTGCTTTTTCACACCTGCTGCAATCGTCTAACCCTTAAACCCGACCTCATTTTTTATACATACCAGCACTGCGGGCGATACCCTGCGGTGTCTTTTTAATAGGAGTAACCATCCCCATGCCGAAAAAGAAGTTGGGCGAGCCAACGAGTACGTCGGTGATTTATATCGGACAACAGCGTTACCAACTGTTAGCAAAACATGCTCGTGAAATCAGTTATTTATCCAACACCAATATCAAGACAACAACATTCCTTCACTACCTGATTGATGAATTCACCAAAAAAGGCCATGCCTCACTGCTTAACCAGTTGCAGAAGGCTCCCCCCGCTGAAGAGGAATAAACCATCTAATAGGAGGAGAAATGATTTCATCCGCCGTGCTTCTGACTCTGGCCATGCAATGCGCCCCAACCATTCACCCGGATACATCGCATGATGTAGCTAGGGTCGAATCTGGCTTGAATCCCTTTGCTATCGGGGTTGTCGGCCAGAAAAAAGGGCTTTTCCCCAGCAACATAAATGACGCTCTTGATCATATCGACCAGCTCAAGGCGAAAGGTAAAAATTACTCAGTTGGTCTGATGCAAATCAACCAGGCTAATTTTTCCCGTTACGGTGTCACTGCAAAACAACTGTTTAATCCCTGCACCAACCTGACCGTCTTCGAAAAAATCATCACTGACTGCTACCTCCGGGGCGGCACCCTGAAAAGGGCGCTGAGTTGCTATTACTCCGGCAACTTTGATACCGGCCAGAAGCCCGAAGCCGCATTTTCCAAAACCAGCTATGTACAGCGGATGGGTTACAAACCCGCGCAAAAATATGTCGTGCCTTCCAGCAAGGCCGATCAAGAAAAGCAAAACGCCACACCAGGCAATGCAGCACCCACGCCGCAGATACGTTACCCCAAAGGTATTGTACGCGGCGATCTCATCACCTCCGGCGCGCAAGCGTCACCTAACCAGGCTACACCCGTTTCTTTCCCGTCACAGGTTGTGCGGGGGGAGTTTGTAGTCACTACATCTAAATAAGGAAATATCATGAAAATTTTACGCTCTATCAAAAACGCTCCTGCTCACCTTGCTGCTGTCGCGGCCTCTGCTGCTATGTCCTCACCGGCATTCGCGGACGGGTTCGCCAAAGCCGAAACGTTGCTGGAAAAAATCTCGTCTGGCCTCACCGGTCTGGCCATCGTCACCATTACCATCGCTGTTATCTGGGTGGGTTACAAAGTGTTATGGGACGGCAAAAGCCTTCACGACTGTAAAGGGATCATCATTGGCGGCATTCTTATTGCCAGCGGTGCAGAAATCGGCGCTCTGTTGATGAGCTAAGGGGCGGAAATGGTCACGCTGAATAAAGCCCTGACGCGCCCCGCTATGCTGTTTGGCATTCCGATGGTGCCGTTAGTTATCGTCAGTGGGGCAATTATCCTGCTGGCGATATACCTCACTAAACTTTTGTTGCTGTTCCTGCCGGTAAGCTGGTTTGTCATGAACCAGATGGCTCGAAAGGATGCCCACATTTTCGGATTAGCCTTTTTAAAACTGAAAACGCGGGGCAATAAGACGTGCAACACCCACTACGGCGCAACGGCGTTCCTGGCGAACGACTACGACGCCGTAGACATCACGGAGTTCATCAACACTATGCGACTTAACGAACGGGTCACGCTCACCAAGCACATTCCGTATTCGTCGCACATTCATGAAAACGTCATTAAAACCCGAGGTAGCGACCTGATCGCAACGTGGGAAATTGGCGGAACGGCGTTTGAATGTGATACGGAAGAAAATCTCGACATACTGTCTGGTCAGTTTAATAACCTGATTAAGTCCTTTGAAGGGCGACCGGTGACGTTTTACGTTCACAATATCCGTGAAACGTACCACGATCACTTTGACGGGCATTCGGGTAACGATTTTGCCGATACGGTCAGCGAACGGTACTACTCGACGATTGAAAACCATCCTTTCCGCCATAATCGCCTGTTCTTCACCGCCTGTTATATGCCCTTTGTCGGACTGGATAAGGTCGAGCGCAAACGGATGTCCGACGGACAGAAGCAACATGCGTTAGACAGTGCATTAAAAGAGATGTTGGAGATCTGCCAGACGGTCGGCACGTCCCTGTCGCGTTTCACCGCGAACCAACTCGGGGCGTATGAAGAAAATGGCCGCGTGTTTTCGTCGCAACTGTCTTTCTATCGGCGGCTGTTAAGCGGCGTCTGGCAGAAAACAGCCGTTACGCGCACGCCATTTTATGAAACGCTCGGCACAACCGACCTGTTTTTCACCGGCGATGCCGGGCAAAGCAATAACGTAAACGGAAAGACCTTCTTCCGTGGGCTGGAAGTGAAAGACTACGCGCCGGAATCCTTCACCGGGATAATGAACGTGTTGCTGTATGCCCCGTGTGACTATGTGATCACCCAGTCTTTTACCTGTATGGCGAAAGATGAAGCGCAAAAGCACATCAAGCAGACGGCCAAGCGTTTACGCAGCACGGAAGATGATGCCATTTCGCAGCAGGAAGACTTATTTGTTGCCCTGGACATGTTGCAGGCCGGACACATTGCCTTTGGTAAATATCATTTTTCCCTGATGGTATCGGCACCCGGTACAGAACGGCTGATTAAAGATACAAACAGCCTGATCAACGCCTTCACCGATCTGGGTATCACCCCGACGCTCTCCACGTTGTCGCTGCCCGCTGCCTACCTGGCACAAATGCCGGGGGTGTACACGCTAAGGCCGCGACTTGTCCCCATCAGCAGCCAGAATTTTGCAGAACTGGCGTCATTCCATAACTTCTATACGGGGAAACGGGATAAGAACCCCTGGGGTGAAGCGCTTTGCGTTCTCAAAACCCCATCGGGCGGGGCGTATTACATGAACCTGCACAACTCAATGCTCAATAAGGATGATTTCAACGAGAAAAATCTAGGCAATACCAGCGTTATCGGCACCGCCGGTTCGGGCAAAACAATGCTGATGGCATTCATTCAGGTCATGATGCAGAAATATCGGCAACCCCGGAGTTTTTCGCCGCAGGCTAAAACGCAGCGTCTTACTACCGTTTATTTTGATAAGGACAGGGGGGCAGAACTCAACGTAAGGGCGTTGGGTGGCCAGTATTATAAGGTGAAAAGCGGTGAGCCTACCAGCTGGAATCCCTTCCGGCTTCCACCGACCAAACGCAATCTGAACTTCATCAAGAAGCTGATGCGCATACTCTGCACCCGCAACGGACAAACCTTGTTCCCGCGCGACGAGCTGCGTCTTAGTCAGGCAGTGGATGCGGTCATGAAGGAGCTACCGGCTGAACACCGTGGGTTTGGTATTACCCGGCTGTTGGAGAACCTTACCGAGCCGCCAACGAAGGAAGCGCAGGAAAACGGGTTACGCGTCAGGTTGTCACAGTGGGCGCAGGGTGGCGAATACGGCTGGGTTTTCGATAATGACCTGGACACCTTTGATATTGGCGAATGCGACAATTTCGGCATCGATGGCACGGAATTTTTGGACGATGCCGACGTGTGTGCGCCGATTTCGTTTTACCTGCTGTATCGCGTCACCAGCTTGCTCGACGGGCGACGCCTGGTGATCTTCATGGATGAATTCTGGAAATGGCTCAACGACCCGGTCTTTTCTGATTTCGCCTTTAACGTGCTGAAAGTCATCCGCAAACTGAATGGCGTGTTTATTCCTGGCACACAATCACCGGCTGAAATACTGATTAACCCGATATCTCCTGCCGTGGTGGAGCAGTGCGGCACGCAAATCTTTACGGCAAACCCGAAGGCTGACCGCAAAGACTATGTTGACGGCCTGAAAGTCGCCCCGGAAATCTTCGATATCATCAAGAACCTCGATCCGCTGTCACGCCAGTTCGTGATAGTGAAAAGTCCTCTGAAAAAAGGTGACTTACGCAACTTTGCGGCACTCGTCACCCTTGACCTGTCCGGGCTTGGTACTTATACAAAAGTGTTAAGTAGCAGCGCTGACAACCTCGAAATTTTTGACTCTGTGTTTCAGGACGGCATGAAGCCGGACGACTGGCTGGAACGCTACCTGCAACTCGCACTCTGAAAGGAAATAACATGAAACTGAAAACTCTGTCTGCCGCCTATATTGCGGGGGCTTTGCTGTGTCCATCACTGACAGCCTATGCCGGTATTCCTGTCATGGTTGATGCTGATCCATTACGTCAGATTCAATACGCGACCGACGCCCAAAACTGGCTTAAAACGGTGGAACAGTATAAATCCCAGCTTAATGCCTACAAATCGCAACTGGCGACCGCGACCGGCGTACGCAACGTGCAGGACTTTTTGAGCCAGGCTAAGGGGCTGTCGAATGACCTTAAAAACCTGCAAAAAAACGGCATTTCACTCAACGACCTGCTGACGAACTCCGGCGGGTCATACAGCAGTGCGCTAAACGGCTTGTATAGCAAGTACAAGATGTTTGACACCTGTGATGCTACGCAGACACAAAGCTATGCTGATACCTGTAAACAAATCGTCATTAACCGGGCGGTGGCCGTCGAAGATACCACTGCGGTACAGGAGAAGATCAACAGTACGGTGAGTGATATTTCTACCCTTGTAAGTCGTATAGAAATGTCGCAAGACGCTAAAGAGTCACAGGATTTGGCGAACACCATAACGTCAAAAAGTGTACAGTTAAACGCGCTGACCACGCAGTGGGAAATGAGCGTGAAACAGTCGGAACTGCGTGATCAAATGCTGACATCGCAGCGACAAAAAGCCCACCGACAGCAACAACTGAGTGCGCCGGTAGCTGATTTAAACAACTTATGACAAGGATTTTTCATATGACGATTAATAACCGCACTATTTTATCCTCCCTGCTTGTTTTAAGCCTGTTTGCTTTAGGTGGTTGTGAAGAGAAAAAAACTGAAGAGTGGTATATGGCTCATCATGACGAATTAATAAAAGACTATGCCGATTGTTTGAAAACCCAAACATTCAGCAGTGAGCGGTGCATCCCTGTTGTGAATGCTTCCAAAAGGTCAATGAATGAGCCTGACGTTGTAGCTGGACTACAAAAAGTGCAAACAGAGTACGTAAAAAGCAGGATGCATCCAGAGAATAAAAGTCATGAGTAGCGAAGGTGTTTTCTCTGGAATGGATGCCGCTGTAATGAATGGCTTAAACAGTGTTTTACAGGGGCAAATGTCCCTGTATTCAACGCTGATGGCAGGATTAGTTACCGGTTCTGCCACTTTGTACATTCTTTGGCGTGGCTATCAGACACTGGCGGGGAAGCTACATACCCCGGTAGAGGACGTAGCGTGGGACTTGGCGCGAATGGGGATCATCCTAGCATTTGTCACTAATGCAGATGGCTACCTAGACGCCTCGGTTGCTGCCATTAACGGTTTAAAAGATGGTTTCAGCGGAAGTGAAAATGTCTGGGTTTTACTAGATACACTTTGGAGTAAAGCTCAGACGCTGGGGCAAACCTTATTTAACCTAGATAATTCAACCTATGTGCAACTCAATGGCGGCATTGCTGAGCTATTAGTTTGGGGGGGAACAATAGTAGCCTTAATTATCGCCACCATTGTTAATATGGGGGCTGAAATAATGCTGTTATTAATGACAACAACGGCACCCATATTCATTTTCTGCCTTATCTACGGTTTTCTGCGACCGATGTTCAATAACTGGCTCCAGGTAATCTTCACCGCTATCCTGACCCTCATGTTTTCGGCCTTATCTTTACGGATCGCGATTGAATACCTTAGTAACATATTGGACAAAGCAAGCGTCGGGGCTAATGCCAACAACATTGTAACGCTGGCCGCACAGTGTTGCCTTGCCGGTATCGGTTCCGGGTTCGTAGTCTGGTTATCGGCAAAAATTGCCGGTTCACTGGCAGGGGCTAGCGTACAGGGTGTGGTACAGGGCGCGGCTAAAATGGGGCTAATGGCAGGCGGGGGCGCAGCGAAAAAAGCCGCAAGTACCGTAGGAAAGCCCGTGGGGAATGCTTTAGGCAGTATTGGCGATAAGGCAGCGAATAACCTCAAAGGCTCATCGGCCAGTAATGCCAAAGCATCGGCAAAAGCCGCAGTGGAGAAAATGAAAGCCCAGAACTAGCAGATATCCCGCCACACCTGTTCCCATCGCACGACTCATTACTTTTTAATCCTTTCAGGAACCTAAACCATGAAACGCTTCATCATATTTATGATGTTGTGCACCCTTGCGGGCTGCGCACAGCAAAACCATTTCCCGCCGGATGTTTCCGGCGACCTTCAACCCGTTAATTCCGCTTCCGTTATGCAGGAGGTGAATAATGTCTGAATTACAAAAAATGCTGAATGCCTCGCAGTCGTTTGAAAAAGTGATGCTGACACGCGATGCGCGGGCTAAAAAACTCGCCTTTGTTATCGCCGCCGTCGCCACGGTATTTGCCTTACTTTCCGTTGTGGCCGTCATTGTCATGCTTCCGCTAAAACACACGGAGGTCGAACTTTACACCGTAGACAGCCACAGCGGGCGGGCGGAATACGTCACCCGAGTGAAAGAAAAAGACATTGCGACCGAGGAGGCAATGGCGAAAGCCTTCGCCGCCAATTACGCCACGCTCCGGGAGGGATACAACTATTTCGCCCTGCAAAGCAATTATGACACGGTGCAGCTCTTTAACAGCGGACAGGTCAATGCGGACTATCTTGCCTGGTTCGCCGGACAGGATGCACCCGACAAGGTGTATCAGAATGCGGCTAACGTGGTGGAAACTGAGGTCATTTCCAATATCATCAGCCAGGCTACCGCGCCCGATATGCTGGCAACCCTCCGACTGAAAAGAACCATCCGCCACGTTGTTGACGGCGCTACGCGCGTCGAATTCTGGAACGTTCGTCTGACATACCACTACGTGCCACACAAGGCGCTGACTGACGCGCAGCGTGAGAGTAATCCGCTGGGCTTCATCGTCACCAGTTACCAGCGTGACAAAGAACTGAGGAAAGAATAATGCGTAATCTATTCGTCATTCTCACTTTGATGCTCTGCTCATCGGCGTGGGGAGCCGCAACCCCGCAGGGTAGCCGGTACGACAGCCGTATGCAGCAGGTGGCGTACAACGTGCAAAACAGCACGGTGATCAACACCCGCGCCGGTTACGTCACCACGTTAGTTTTTGCCGATGATGAAGCGGTGATCAGTACCGAAGTCGGCTTCATTAAAGGATGGGCGGTAACAAAGGAGGCGAACCGCGTCTATATTCGCCCCGCCCCCATCACGCAGCCGGTGACGGATGCGGACGGCTCAACCGCCCAGCAGGCATTTTTACCCGAGTCGAAAGACTGGAAAACCAACCTGTTTGTCACCACGTCGGCACACTTCTACAGCCTGGAACTTAACGTACTCGATGAAGGCGCACCGGCAAGCAGTCTGGCGTTTGTTGTGACCTGGAATTATCCCGAGGCCAGCCGTAAGGCCAGCATGGAAGCCGTGAAGGCGCGGCAAAAGGAGCTGACGGAGGCGCAGGAAAAAAGCCGCATCGCCAAAGCGTTTAATGCCGCCACTACACCGCGAAACTGGAACTATGCGCAGCGTGTGAAGCAGGGCAGTGAAATGGCTATGCCGGACTTTGCCTATGACGATGGCCGCTTCACTTACCTGGGCTTTTCACCGCTGAAAAAGATCCCGAGTCCCTTCCTGCTCGTCAACGGCAAAGAACAAACGACCATCCCGTCGTTCTCGCAACAGGGAAACTATCGCGTGATGGTCGTTCACTCGCTGGCTCCAAAGCTGGTCTTACGCTACGGCGACGCCGTGGTGGGCATTGTTAATCAGGGATTTGGTCTGGCAACGGTCAGCAACGGCAGCACCGTTTCACCGGCGGTTAAACTGGAGGAAAAACCATGACGGATACGCAAAACCCAACGCCTCTCGATGGGAGCGAAAACCCTTCATCCGAGAGAGAAAAAACGGTGGCCGAGCTGGAAGTTGAAGCACGCGAACGGGCGCAGGCACAGCGTAAAGAGTCTGCGCCGGTGGAGGACGTTAAACCCGACCAACCCGAGGTAAACAGCCTCAAAAAGCGCGGTAAAAATCGTCTTATGACGCTGGGAATACTGCTTTTAGCGGCGCTTATCGTATTAGCCTGGATGGGTGACTGGGCTTATAACCATTTCATGAGCGCCCCAGCCCCCAAGGCTGAACAGGCAAAAACGGCACCGGATGATGTCAGTTACGGACGGAAACGTCAGGGCATGGGAATGGCTGAAAACCCGCTGGGGTTGCAGGACACAGCTTCGACCGATACCACAACAAACCTTCCTCGTGCCGCCGCTCCGCCCGTCTCATTTAACAAGTCTATGGCACTGGCGGCGATGGCCAGCACGCAAAGCAGCAGCCAAACCGCCACAGTTTCGCGCACGGCTGAACGCAGTACCACAGAGCACAGCGTATCTCCCGCGACCGCGCAACCTTATACACCTTGCACGGTGCCGCTGGTCATGGATGCCAGCGGAAAGCTGGCCTGTCCTGTCGGGGCGGAGGCATCACCTGGTGTGGCACCGGCAGTTTCCACCGTAACCGGCGTACAACGTATGCGGCTTGACCCGGATTTGTATATTCCGGTCGATACCTATATTCCCTGTACGCTTCAAACCCGCTTTGTGTCCGACGTTGCCGGGCGTATTTCCTGCCTGATATCTGAGGACGTTTACAGTGAAAGCACCCATGTACGGCTGATACCAGCAGGCACCCGCGCCCGTGGCGTCTACAAGACCGGCACACTCAATCACGGCCAGGCGAGGATGTTCGTGATGTGGACGGAACTCAGAACCCCGGACAGGCTAAAAATCCCGATGGTTGATTCTCAGGTCGTGGGCCAGCTCGGCGAGGCCGGTATTGATGGCTGGATCGACACGCATTTCTGGGAGCGTTTCGGCAACGCAATGATGCTAAGTACCGTGCAGGACGTAGCCGCAGCGGCGGCAAGTTCCGCCCCGTCGAAAGACCGCAATACCGATTACACGGAAAATTCACGCGCTGCCGCCGCTGAAATGGCAAAAACGGCGCTGGATAACAGCATCAATATCCCGCCAACCATCTACAAAAATCAGGGCGATATCATCGGCATCATGACCGGTTCAGACATCGATTTTTCAGGCGTCTACAGCCTGAAACTCAAATAAGGAGGGCATTATGGGCGTCAGTAACATTTCACTCGACCAGCATAAACAGCGCATGTTCGGGGATTTTCTTCACCTCGATGGCCTGACCGAAATCGCGGTAAACCGCCCCGGAGAGCTGTTTACCAAAATCCGCGGAGTGTGGCAAAAACACGCCGTTCCGCTCACGCTGGCACAGTGTCAGACATTTGCCACTGCGCTTGCCAACTATCAGGGGGACCATATTGATGATACATCGCCAGTGCTGTCCGCCACGCTCGAATCTGGCGAACGTTGCCAGGTGGTGATGCCTCCGGCTTGTGAGCGAGATACGGTGTCGATCACTATCCGCAAGCCTTCCCTGATACAAATTCCCCACCAGTCCTATATCGACGGCGGCTTTTACGACCGGGTCACGGGTAAGGAGAAAACAGCAAGCCATGATGACGAACTTTTACGTTTATACAATGCCGGAGCTATTCCCGCTTTTATGGAGAAGTGTGTCGAATATGGCAAGACCATCATCATCGTGGGCGGTACGGGGTCGGGGAAAACAACCTACCTGAAAACGATGATCGGGTATATCCCCGTCAACCTGCGACTGGTGACTATCGAGGACAACCCGGAGACGCGCTTTTATGGCCATGAAAATTACGTGCATCTTTTTTACCCCGCCGATGCGGGAGAAAAAGCCATTGTGACCCCAGCCAGTCTGGTACGGGCAAACTACCGCATGAACCCTGACCGTATTTTACTGGCCGAGGTGCGCGGAGGTGAAGCCTGGGACTGTCTGAAAATCATCGGCTCGGGGCATGAAGGGCTGATCACTTCTCTGCACGCAGGTAGCCCGGAAGAGGCCATTAACGGGCTGGCGGAACGCTGTTATCAAAACATGGAATGCCAGAACATCCCCTATTCGGTACTGCTGCGTAAGGTATTGAACAGCATTGATGTCATCGCCAGCATTGACGTGAGCGGCGATATTCGCCGCATGGGTGATATTTATTTTAAGCCGGTGCATCGCGCCGGTGTGATGGAGAATTTCAGGAATGAAACATTTTAAACCGCTGGTTGCACTCAGTGCATTGCTGGTACTCACGGGCTGCTCATCCCCGCCCGAACCGGCAGCCGTCGAGTGGGATAAGCCCCTTTCGCCGACCAACAGCACATTGCCTTTATGGCAGGAAAATACAGTTGTTACACCGTCGCCGGTCGTGTCCGGGCAGTGGTCGAGAGTGATCACGGATTTTCAGGATGAAGGGCAGATTTGGACGCCTGATGTCTGGTATGCCGTTGCTCATTCCCCACACATTGCCGTCTCTGCGCCGGATGCGACCGCGTTCTTTGCTGCTAAAGCCTGGTTGAGACAACACGGTACACAAGGGCTTATCTCTTATCTTCCAAAAACTCACTGCCTGACCTGCAACACCACCGACATTTATTTTTCCCGATAACGGCGGTGAGACAGATTTTCAATCTGTTTTTCCGGCGTTGAACAACCAGAGGGCGTTAGCCGTCTTTTGTTTGTCTCAAAACCACCTCAAGGAATAAAACGTTATGAAAAAAACCGCAATCGCGGCGGCACTCCTGTGCCTGACCGCTGGCTTTTCTGCGCCTTCATTTGCTGCTGACCCGTGCGAGGTCGTCCTGTGTATGTTCGGCAAAGTAACCGGTAATAGCGGCGGCAGTGAATGCAGCAGTGCCGAAAAAGCCTTTTTCAACATTAATTCTTTTAAGAAGAAAGGCCGGTTTGACCCATCGAAGACATCAAACATGCGTAAAGCGCTTTTGGGGGAATGCAAAGCCGCAGACCCGGCAGCTATAGCCAAAATCATCAGTCAATTCGGGCGGATCAGGGGGTAATCATGAGACTTTTTATCGCAGAAAAGAAAGGATTGGGTGAAGTGATCGCCCTTGCCCTGGGCAACGGTGTAAACCGTGGCGGTTATATCGAATGTGGCACCGACGTGGTGACGTGGGGATCAGGCCACCTGCTCGAGCTGGTCAAGCCTGAAAGTCATAACCCCGCTTACGAAAAATGGAACGAGGCCGATTTACCGCTGAAACTGCGACCGCACCGCTACCAGCCGATTGAGCGCACCGCAGGCCAGTTTAAAACGGTAGCGGCGCTGATTGAGAAGGCGAGTGAGATTGTTCACGCTGGAGATCCCGACGCCGAAGGCCAGCTTTTAATTGATGAAATTTTGACGTACACCGGCACGAAAAAACCGGTGAAGCGCGTCCTTATCAATGACCTGAACACGGAGAAAGCGCGACAAGCGCTGACGCAGTTACGCGACAACAGCGAGTTTTACGGATTATCCCAAAGCGCATTAGCGAGAAGCGTTGGCGATCAACTCTTTGGCTTCAATATGACCCGTGGTTACACCCTCGCCGCCCGTAAAAAAGGCGGCAAAGATGTGTTATCGGTTGGTCGGGTACAAACACCGATACTGGGTCTGATCGTTCACCGTTATGAAGCCTTCAAAAACCATGCGGCAGCGTTTTATTACGCTGTCAGCGCCGGTTTTATGATTAACGGTTTTGACCTGACCCGTTGCGACGGAGGTGAGATACCGGCGAGATTTTCCGTACCAGACGATGCCCCTACGGACGATAAAAAACGCATTATCGATAAGCACTACGCTGATAATATCGCCAGTACTACACAGCACCAACCCGCCACGGTGACACAGGCACAGACCGAACCGAAAACATCACCGGCACCGCTGCCCTTCTCGCTGTTAGATTTGCAGGTTCACATGAGCCGTGAGCACGGTCTGCCCGCTGAAAAAACGCTGGCCGTTACACAATCGCTGCGCGATAACTTTAAGGCGATCACCTATAACCGCTCAGATTGTCGATACCTGAATAACGAACAGTTTAATGATGCGCCTCAGACTATCGCGGCGGTGAGTGCAGCATTAAGCGGCACATTTCCCCCGCAAGTTCTGGCCGACCTCGACAGCAACAGAAAAAACCGTGCCTTTAATGAAGGTAAAGTCGGAGCGCATACCGCGATTATCCCGACCGGCACCGCGCCCGATACAGCAAAAATGAGCCAGGACGAACGCGCGGTATACACCGCGATTGCCACGCAGTACCTGGCTCAATTCTTACCGGAAAAAACGTATCTGGCGGCCAGCGTCAGTTTTTGCGCAGCGGGCAACACCTTCACGGCCAGTGCCAGGAAAACAACCGGGATGGGCTGGACGGCGCTTTTACAAGAGAGCGACAGCGACGCTGAAAGCGGCGACGGCGAGAGTGAGCCAGGGAAAGATAATGGCGATGGCTTATTTTCCGTATTAACGGCACTAAGCGTGAACGATGCCGGAACCTGTAAAACCGTCACCGTCAAAGCGGAGAAAACCAAACCACTGCCACTTTATACCGAAGCCACGCTGTTACGTGATTTACAGCGCGTGGCAAAATATGTGAAAGACCCGCGTATTAAAGCTTTATTAGTCAGCCGGGACAAAGACACTGAGGGGGAAAATGGCGGGATCGGCACACCGGCAACCCGCGCCGAAATGTTAAAAACCTTACTGAACCGCAACTTTTATACCGTGGAAAAAAAGAAGCTTATCCCCACGGAATTAGGCATCAGCTTTATTCATGCCCTGCCCTCCATCGCTATCGAACCCGATATGACCGCACTCTGGCACGAGCAGCAACAGCAGATCGAAAAGGGGAAAATGACCTGCGATGCGTTTTTAGACGAGCTGGAAATCTTTATTGCGGAGCAGCTTCAACACGTCGATGTCAGCGCAGTCAACGTGACGGCCAGCGATAAAGAAAAAAGTGAAAAGAGTCAGTTTGAGCGATTAAACGCACCCTGTCCGTCCTGCGGTAGCAGCATCATTGTGACCCCTAAAATATTCCGCTGTACTCAGTGCGACTTTAAAATCTGGCCGACAATAGCGGGTAAAAACCTGACCAAGAATCAGGTTGAAACCATCATCAGTAAAGGTAAAAGCGCAGAGATTAAAGGCTTTACCAGCAAAGCGGGTAAGCCGTTCTCGGCGTTCGTGGTGCTAAAAGATAAGGCCACCGGGCAAACTGCGTTTGAGTTTCCACCACGTAAATAAGCCTTTCACCTATATGGCGGCGTCATGCCGCCACTCCCCATTAGCTTAGGTAACTTTCATTATGTCAGACATTAAATATCAAGATGTTTACACCTATCTATCCTCTGGTCGCAATATGAACCAGTTTATTAAACGGTGCGACTACGCGCTATTAACCGACCTGCAAAATAAACTTGAGGTGCATATCAGCGAGTGGGAGGCGCAGCAGGAAAAAGAACAAGAAGCCATTCAATTACGCAACGAAAAGCGCAGCGAGTTATTAGCACTGATTGTCAGTGAGGGTTTTTCACCAGAAGAATTAATAACCGCAGCGGCGATAAAAACAAAATCCCGCCGCCGGATGAAATATCAGTACAGAGACGGTGACTCCATTAAAAAATGGTCTGGTGTTGGTCGGGTTCCGCGTTCAATTCAGGAACGGTTAAATTCAGGTGCAACGTTGGGTAATGACTCCAACTTA
>NZ_MCGS01000031.1:0-12591 GCF_002607755.1 Serratia sp. BW106 | reverse complement strand
CTTAACCGATCGGTGTTAGCCATTTGGCGGGTTTTTTATTGCCGATAAATCGGCTCAGGCAATTTTCTTCAACTGTTTGATATCCAGCAAATCCAGTTTGCCCTCTATCTGGCTAACGAAATGCTTAAAATGCTCGGTGGCATTGTGTTTTTCCAGCGCCTCGGCGCTTGCCCAACGCTCGAAGAATACGAAAGTGCCCGGCTTTTCGAGATCGCGGTGCAAATCATATTGCAGATTACCCAGTTCCTGACGGCTTGGATCGATAATCTCATGCACCGCATCGCTGACGGCGGACACAAATTCAGGTTTCGCCTGTAAGGTGGCAATAACACGTACTTCCATTTCTCTCTCCCATTCCACATGATTAATGTTGATAACCCGGCAGTTATCGCGCAGGCATCATTAAAATCTCTGACACTATGCGCCTGATAGCCAATTGATTTCAACTTGCCGTGAACAAACAGATGCATCGCGAGCGCTTTCCGCTTATCCTTACACCCCGGCGTGAATAACCCCCATTATTCGCTTTTATGTAGACCCGTATCTAACCGCCGGAGCCTTGCAACATGACTGCACAACCTCAAGCCCTGAAAATCCGCCGCCCTGACGACTGGCACATCCATCTGCGTGACGACGACATGCTGAAAACGGTTCTGCCCTATACCAGTCAGGTCTTTGGCCGGGCGATTGTGATGCCGAACCTGGCTCCGCCAATTACTACCGTCGCCGCCGCTCGCGCTTACCGTGACCGTATTCTGGCAGCAGTCCCTCAGGGGCATGATTTCACCCCGCTGATGACCTGTTATCTGACCAATTCACTGGATGCTGCTGAACTGGTTAACGGGTTCGAGCAAGGGGTGTTCACCGCCGCCAAGCTGTATCCGGCCAACGCCACCACCAACTCCAGCCATGGCGTCAGCGATGTCAAAGCCATCTATCCGCTGTTCGAACAAATGCAGAAAATGGGTATGCCGCTGTTGATTCATGGGGAAGTAACCGATGCCGCCGTCGATATTTTCGACCGTGAAGCACGCTTTATCGAGCAGGTTATGGAGCCGATTCGCCGGCAGTTCCCGGAGCTGAAAATTGTCTTCGAGCACATCACCACCAAAGAAGCGGCGCAGTACGTGCAGGAAGGCAATCGTTTTCTTGGCGCGACCATCACCCCCCAGCATCTGATGTTTAACCGTAACCATATGCTGGTTGGCGGCATCCGTCCGCACCTGTTCTGCTTGCCGATCCTCAAGCGTAATATTCACCAGGACGCGCTGCGTAAGGCCGTTGCCAGTGGTTCAGATCGCTTCTTCCTCGGTACCGACTCCGCCCCCCATGCCAAACACCGTAAAGAATCAAGCTGTGGCTGCGCCGGCGTATTCAACGCTCCCAATGCTATCCCGGCTTACGCCAGCGTTTTCGAACAGTTGGGTGCACTGGAGCATCTGGAAGCCTTCTGCTCGCTGAACGGCCCGCGTTTTTACGGCCTGCCGGTTAATACCGACTTCATCGAGCTGCAGCGCATACCCACTAGCCAACCGGAAGAGATCGTCATGGGCAGCGAAACGGTAGTGCCATTCCTGGCCGGAGAGAGCCTGAGCTGGTCAGTGACAGCAGAATAATCTTTTTTTAATCTAGCCTCTTGCCCCCGCACACGGTTAACTGTATAAATATCCAGTAAATCGCTTCGGGGGCAATTATGCGTGTTGAAGTCACTATAGATAAAACCAAACCGCTACCGTCAGGGGCCATCGAGGCTCTGACCGGCGAGCTGAGCAAGCGGGTAAACCGCCAATTTCCAGACACCCTGGTGCAGGTGCGTTATGCCGGTTCCAACGGGCTCTCGGTATTGGGCGGCCTGAAAACAGATAAAGATCTGATCGCGGACATCCTCCAGGAAACCTGGGAAAGTGCTGACGATTGGTTTAGCGCAGAATAATACTGCAATGTAGTTTTTGCCGGGGGTCGCTCTCCGGCTTTTTTGTATTTAAAGCCCAGCACAACGCAGTTTAATTTTCTGCTGGAAGAAAAGCTTTATCTGGTCTGTACTGAATGCTTTAACAGGAGGTATTTGACATGGCCCCGGACAAGGTAAAAACCGAAGAAGCGATGACCTTTGGCGAACTACTGGCGCTGATTGCCGATCAAAAGCGACGTTTGAGCGTGCTGGAAGTGGCATTTTCCTATCTGGCCTTTGGCCTGGATGACAAAGCCAATCAATTATTAATTCACAGTCTGAAGCTCGAATCGCAAAATCAAAGTCGTGATGCCGAAACCCAACAGCACTTTGCCCATCTGGCCGCCGAGCTGGAAAAACGGCTACAGGGTACTCCGCGGCCCCCTGATGTTGAATGAATCTAATCTCGTTCCTCCGCATGGTTTTGCGAGTCGACGTGTAGAATAATCACTCAATTAAATAATTATTTTACAAAAGAAGGTGGGAAACTCTCCACCGCCGTAGCCAGATGCGTATACTGTAATTGCTCACATGATGATGGGCCGCATTGATCCTCGTTAGTCACTCACGGTAGTCACTACTCAATAAGGGGTCTTTATGGACAGAAATGATGAAGTAATTCAGACACACCCGCTTGTTGGTTGGGATATCAGTACTGTCGACGCTTATGACGCCATGATGATACGCCTTCATTACCTGTCTTCACGAGATCAGACACCCGAAGACGCCCAAGTAGACAGAACGCTTTGGCTAACCACAGATGTCGCACGTCAATTAATCAATATATTAGAAGCCGGCATCGCCAAGATTGAAGCAACGGATTACCAGGACCTTGATCGTAAAAAGCACTAATTCACTGTACCAAAATGCCTAAGGCGCCAGCGATTATCTCTGGCGCCTTTTTCTTTGCCTGCGAACCGCGCAACGGGTGCATTGCAGCGCCCAACCTTTTATCATAAAGAAATAAGAAACCTATAACAGAGAGGGGATGGCACGTGGAATATGACTTAATTGTTGTGGGCAGCGGCTCGGTCGGCGCGGCGGCAGGTTACTATGCAACACGGTCCGGCCTGAAAGTATTAATGATCGACAGCTCGATGCCCCCACACCGTAACGGCAGCCACCACGGCGATACCCGCATCATCCGCCATGCCTACGGCGAAGGCGAAAAATATGTGCCGTTGATCCTGCGCGCTCAGGCTTTATGGAACGGCCTGATTAAACAAACCGGCGAAGAGTTGTTCCAGGACTGCGGCGTTCTGAACATGGGGCCGCAGAATTCTGAGTTTATCAACAACGCCCAGCACAGCGCGCAAAAATTCCGCCTCAATACGCAAAACCTTAACGCAGAGCAGATTAACCAGCGGTGGCCAGAATTCAATGCACCGGAAGGTTACGTCGGCGTATTTGAGCCAGACGCCGGGTTCCTGCGCTCTGAGCAGGCCATTGCCTGCCTGATTAAATTGGCTAAAGATGCCGGCTGCGGACAATTATTCAATTGCCCTGTCAGCGCAGTGCAACCGATCGAGGGTGGTGTTGAAGTGGTCACCCCTGAAGGCCGTTTTCAGGGCCGTAAAGCGGTGGTCACCGCCGGAACCTGGGTAAAAGCGCTGCTGCCAGAGTTACCGATAGCCCCACTGCGTAAGGTATTTTCCTGGCATCAGGCGGATGGCCGCTACAGCGTCAACAACCGTTTTCCGGCATTTACCGTCGAGGCACAGGACGGCAACCATTATTACGGTTTCCCTGCCGATAAAGACGGGTTGAAAATAGGCAAACACGATGGTGGCCAACCGATGGAGACACCGGAGCAACGCAAACCATTTGGCAGTTTCACCACTGATGGAACCGAAGTTTTCCACTTCCTGCGCCAATTTTTGCCGGGTGTAGGGGTATGTTTACACGGTGAAGCATGCAGTTATGATATGAGTCCAGATGAAGATTTCATTATCGATACTCTGCCAGAATGCGATCGTTTAATGGTCATCAGCGGTCTGAGCGGCCATGGTTTCAAGTTTGCCAGTGTGTTAGGTGAGATCGCTGCGCTGTTTGCTGAAGATAAAACCCCACCGGTGGACATCGCTCCCTTCTCTCTGAAACGCTTTGCTTAACCCCTTCCCGTTAACTTAATCGCACCCGCCCACCCGCGCGGGTTGCGGTTACATTTTTTAGTTACATGACAAAACTATCATAACGATCTGAAATATATTGTTAAAAATATTTCAACGGAAATTTCTGGGGTAAGTATCCGGATTTCCGAATTGATCCCCCCTGGTGTAAGTTCTATTTTACAGCTGATATGCCCCTGCTATTTCTTCGAACAACAAGGACGTCACCATGAAACTGCTTGTCGTGGACGAATGCTGCTTCACTCGGGTCGGTATCGATAACTATTTTACTGACAATGTTTTCGCCCAGGTAAAATGTTGCCACAGCCTGGAACAGGCAACCCCCCTGCTGGACCACTACCGACCAAGTCACATTCTGGTAAACCTGACCAAACATTGCCGTCATAGTGAAGATGATGCTCAACTGCAGGCCTTTATTGAGGCTACCTCATCGGCACTGTTGTTTATTTATCTGGATACGCCTTACCCCTACAGCGAAACGCCAATGCGCATCGCCGATCATGCTTTCCTGTTCAATAAAGCCACTTTGCCGGTGACGTTGCGCATGATGCGCGAAAAACCGGTGTCACTGATGGATTGCAGCGTTGAACATTCACTGTTCAGCCCGCAAGAACTGACGGTGATGAAGCACTGGATGGCAGAAATGCCCAATTACCGCATCGCGAAAAAGCTGCAAATCAGTTCGCATACGGTTTATGTTCACAAGCGTCATATCACCGAAAAAATCAACGCCCGCAATCGGCTGGAGTTTTATTCGCTGTATAACGTGCTGCGGTACTTCTATCCGCCAAGCGTCCCCACCAGCCCACTGTCACTGTCCCTGCTGGCGGTATAATCCAAAGCCTGCGCCAAAGCAGGCTGATTTTTCCTTTTAATTTGCCTCTGCTGCACGCTTTGCCCTCTCGACGGTATTAACGCCGCCCGCAAAAATCTATACTCTGCCTGTCCTTATCTTTTGGCTGCTGAGAATGCTAAACAAAATACTGTCGGCGATCGTCAACAATGTGCGTGAACATCTGGTGCTGTATATCTGCCTGTGGCTGGTGTTGTTAGCGCTGGACGTCTATTTCTTCTTTATCCCTTAATTCATGTCGCCTACTTTTCCCCGTTTACGCTTTAGCCGTTTTGGCCTCCCGGAACAGGTCATTGCCCTGGAACAGACCGATCTTCCCAGGCCACAATCCCATCAACTGCTGCTGCAGATGCGCTATGCCCCGATCAATCCATCCGATCTGATCCCTATCTACGGTCAGTATGCACACCGTATCGCCCTGCCCCAGGTCCCAGGCTATGAAGGTATTGGCGTGGTGGTAGATCCCCGTGGGCAACCGACCGGCAGACGCGCACTGGCAGTCAGGGGGAATGGCAGTTGGCAAACCTTTATCACGCTCGACCAGGATAAAGTCATTTGGCTACCGGACGATATTGATGACGTCAGCGCGGCGCAAATCTACATCAATCCACTCACCTGCTGGGTATTGTTGACGCAGTGGCTACCGCTAGAGGTTGGCGACATTCTGCTGATTAACGGTGGAGGATCGGCGATTAGCCTGCTTTTCTGTCAGTTGGCGGCGCTGCGCGGAATTAAATTGGCCGTGGTAGTACGTAATACAGCCCATCGACAGGCGCTGTTGAATGCCGGTGCCTGGCGGGTTCTTCCTGAGGATTTAC
Organism: Serratia sp. BW106; assembly: GCF_002607755.1. Taxonomy (NCBI): domain Bacteria; kingdom Pseudomonadati; phylum Pseudomonadota; class Gammaproteobacteria; order Enterobacterales; family Yersiniaceae; genus Serratia; species Serratia sp. BW106. Next base: position 6,840 of record NZ_MCGS01000031.1, on the reverse strand, counting down.
TGCAACAGTATAGCCTGCAACAACTCACAGGCCATGCGGCACGGGCGGCGATTGACTGTGTCGGCGGAGAAGAGGGTTTGCATCTGGCGCGTTCAGTCAGCGCCAAGGGTGACTTTGTTGCCCTGGGATTACTGAGTAACCAACAGGTTGACTGGCAGTACATTGCTCAGCAACTGCGCTTGCGTACTTCACTGTTCCACCTGCGCAAATGGAATGCACAGGCAACGCCAGCTCAGTGGCAGGCGGCGTTCCAACAGCTTTTCCACTTGCTGAGGCGTGGACAACTGGAGTTACGTCCCCCGGCAGCCATCTACCCACTGCGGCACTATAAATTGGCGCTGCAACATGCCGCCACCAGCAAGACCCAGGGGAAAGTGTTCTTTACTCCGGAGTAACCTGTTTGCCCGGCTGACCGTCACCGAGGATCACCGCCAGTTTATGCCCACCCTCGGTGGTCTCCAGCGCGATACGGGTAATAATGGTCAGGGGAACCGACAACAACATCCCCACCGGCCCCATAAGCCAGCCCCAGAAAATCAATGACAGAAATACCACCAGCGTGGACAACCCCAGTCCGCGTCCCATCACCCGCGGTTCCAGCATGTTACCAATCACCAGATTGATAGTGATAAAGCCCGCAGCCACCACCAGTGCATCGCCAAAACCGTTGAACAGCAGGGCCTGAACCAACGGAGGAACGGCGGCGATCACCGAGCCAATATTGGGAATGTAATTCAGCAAAAACGCCAGCAGCCCCCAGATAAAGGCAAAGCGCACGTCCACAACAGCCAGGAATGCCCAGACAATGATGCCGGTCGCCAGGCTGATCGCCGTTTTGATCAACAGATAACGAGTGACCCCATCCAGCGCGCGTTGAATGTTGGCAATGCCTTCACTCGGTTTATCCAGCGCCTGCTGCAATTTGTAGGGCAGCAGTTGTACTTCAAACAGCATAAATACCACGGTCATCAGCAGCAGGAAGATATTGGTCATCGCGCCGGAGAATCGACTCAACAGGCGAGTGATCAGGTTCATCGCCGCGCTGGGATCGACATACTGCAACATCGCCTCGGTGGAAATGGTGATTTTGAAGCGATCGGCGTAATGCTGCAGTTCACTCAGCTTTTCCAGCATCATGCCGCGGTACTGCGGCAGCGAGCGCGCAAACTCGTTCAGTGATGCTCCCAACACGCCGACAAACAACATCAGCACCACCACCACGGCCACCACCAACAAAGTCACGCCCAGTGCGCGAGGTATTCGCCAGCGTTCGAGCTGTGTCACCAGCGGATTCAGCACCATGGCCAGGAACAGCGCCAACAAGAAAGGCACCACAACATCCACCGCCGCTTTAACACCGGCAAGAATAATCACCAACATCGCCAGCATAATCGCCAGGCGCAGGCTGCGATCGGTCAACAGGGTTCGGCCCATACATGTCCTTTGCGTTAATAGCGCTGGCCCAGCGGGCCATCAGATGAGTGGTATGTTAGCAAACTCTGAGGTCACGTCGCAGAGCTATTACCGGGAGAATAAAAATCGCCGTTTTACTGAACCTCGGCTGGAAATAATCGGCAATCTTGACTAGGGTTTATTTGTGAAAAAACTCAGGGTATTTACGTAAAATGACAAAAGCTGACACTAATAAATAAAACCTTTTTATTTCAATCAATAAGATAAAATCAATAATCGTCCCGCAGTCATCAATTCGACGATTTCACTGACTAACTTACCGCTATCTCGGCCAAATTCTCTGATTAATATTATTAAGAAGTAACATAGTTAAATTTATTATTGATTTTATGTTTCTTAAAGTTTAATTATTGCAGCCAGAAAATCAGGAAGGTAAGGAAACAGGATGCTTTGGAAAAATACCGCCAACCGTTTTGGTCATATTTCAGTGCTGATCCACTGGCTGGTTGCACTGACGGTGTACGGCATGTTTGCCCTGGGCCTATGGATGGTCACACTGGGATATTACGATGTCTGGTATCACCAGGCACCAGAGATACATAAAAGCATCGGCACGCTGCTGTTTATCGTCATGGTGGTCCGGGTCGTCTGGCGTTTTGTTTCGCCGCCGCCCAAACCTTTGGCCAGCTACAGCCGGTTTACCCGCGTGAGCGCAATCCTCGCCCATCTGGCGTTGTATGTCGTGCTGTTCAGTATCCTGATCAGCGGCTACCTGATTTCGACCGCCGACGGTCAACCGATCAGCGTTTTCGGCTGGTTCGATATCCCCGCTACCGTCACCGGTATGGCGGAACAGGCCGATACGGCCGGTACCATCCACCTTTACCTGGCCTGGGTCGTGGTAGTGCTTTCGGTATTGCACGGTCTGGCTGCGCTTAAACATCACTTTGTTGATCGTGATGTTACTTTGAAACGGATGCTGGGTAGCAGCGCCGATTAACCTTTGGATTTATGGAGATTGCTATGTTGAAGAAAACCGTACTGGGCCTGACCGCAGGCGCACTGCTGCTGAGCGCTGGTTCCGCGCTGGCTGCTGACTACAAGATCGACAAACAGGGTCAACACGCCTTTATCGAGTTCCGCATCCAACACCTGGGTTACAGCTGGCTGTACGGCACCTTCAAGGATTTTGACGGCGGCTTCACCTTCGACGAAAAAGATCCGTCCAAGGACAAGGTTAACGTCACGATCAACACCGCCAGCGTCGATACCAACCACGCTGAGCGTGACAAACACCTGCGCAGCGCCGAATTCCTGAACGTGGAAAAGAACAAGCAGGCTACATTTGAATCCACTGAAGTGAAAAAGAACGGCGAAGGCTATGCGGTGGTCGGTAACCTGACGCTGAACGGCGTGACCAAACCGGTCACGCTGGACGCCAAACTGATCGGCCAGGGCAATGACCCATGGGGCGGCTACCGTGCAGGCTTTGAAGCCAACGGCAAAATCAAGTTGAAAGACTTTGGCATCACCACCGATCTCGGCCCGGCATCGCAGGACGTGGAGCTGATTATTTCTGTGGAAGGCGTTCGCGCGAAGTAATATCGAAGCGCGGCGGCAAGGCTGCCGCGCTTACTGTTGGCTCAGCTTGCCGGGCCTTCATCTTCCGGTGCCGGAATGTGCATCGTGGTCTGCAATACCCCTTTCGACTTATTGAAAATCTTGACGCCATTTTCGCGGCCGGCACGGCGCGCACGCTGTTCTTCACGCGGCAACTTCAACTCTTCGCGGCAGATCTCGCTGCAACAGCCTTCAAATTTGGCCGCACAGCTCGGACACTGAATAAACAGCAGGTGACAGCCGTCATTCAGGCAGTTGGTGTGAGTATCGCAAGGCGCACCGCACTGGTGGCAATTGGCGATCACGTCGTCGGAAATCCGCTCGCCCATGCGCTCATCAAACACAAAGTTTTTGCCGACAAACTTCAGCGGTAACCCCTGCTCTTTGGCCTTGCGTGCATACTCGATAATCCCGCCTTCCACGTGATAGACATTCTTGAAGCCGTTATGCAACATATAGGCACTGGCTTTTTCACAGCGGATACCGCCGGTGCAGTACATGACAATATTTTTGTCTTTATTGTCCTGCAGCATCTCAACCGCCATCGGCAGTTGGTCACGGAAAGTGTCTGAAGGCACTTCGATAGCGTTTTCAAAGTGGCCGACTTCATACTCGTAATGGTTACGCATATCGACAAACAGCGTATCCGGATCGTCAATCATCTGGTTAACGCGATCGGCCTGCAGATACTCACCGACGTTTGCCGGGTTGAAGCTCTCATCATCCAGACCGTCGGCAACGATGCGTTCGCGCACCTTCAGGCGCAGCACCCAGAAGGATTTTCCATCGTCTTCCAGAGCGATATTCAGACGCACCTGATCCAGCGCCGGATGCGAGGCAAACAGCGCGGCTTTGAACGCCTCAAACTTATTCTGCGGCACGCTGATTTGCGCGTTGATCCCCTCTTTCGCCACATAAATGCGGCCAAACACCTTCAGCTTGTCGAACTGAACGTACAGGCTGTCGCGAAACGCTTTGGGATCTTCGATGGTGAAATATTTATAAAAAGAAACTGTGGTGCGCGGCTCGGTTTCCGCCAGCATGCGCGCCTTCAGTTCCTCATTAGAAATTCGGTTATGTAACACTGGCATGGTGTACTTTCCTGTCTTTCGGGAGGTGACTGATTTGAACACGCGCCGACCGCAGGCCCACGCGCGGCGCACATAATACCCGAAAATGTGGCTCAAAACAGCATTAACCCGTCGATGAGGTGAAGCGCTGGAAACTTGACGCTGTTCACAAATCCCGATACTCCTAGTGGGAGCTTATCCCCTATTTACCACGGATCTGGAGGACGTCATGAGTCAGCTATTTACCCCGATAACGCTGGGAAAACTGAGTTTACCCAACCGTATTATTATCGCACCCATGTGCCAATATTCCGCCGAACACGGCAAAGCCACCGAATGGCATACCCTGCATCTCGGGCACCTGTCATTGTCCGGTGCCGGTTTGCTGATTGTAGAGGCGACTTCGGTAGCGCCTGAAGGGCGTATTACCCCCAACGATCTCGGCCTGTGGGACGACACAACCGAACAGGCGTTAGCGGAGGTGGTACAGGCAGTGAAAAAACACGCCACCATGCCACTGGGTATTCAACTGGGCCATGCCGGGCGCAAAGCCTCCTGCGCTGTCCCCTGGGCAGGCGGTGGTCAACTTGATGCCGCCAACGGTGGCTGGCAGACGCTCTCCGCCTCCGCGATCCCCTTCGCCCAGCAGGATGAGTCTCCCGCGGCAATGAGCCTGGAACAGATTGAACGCTTGAAAGCCCAGTTTGTTGACGCAGCAAAACGCGCCGACCGGCTCGGTTTTGAATTGATTGAGTTACATGGCGCGCACGGCTATCTGCTGCACCAGTTCCTTTCACCGTTGGCTAACCAGCGCAACGACCAGTACGGCGGCTCATTGCAAAACCGCATGCGCCTGCTGCTGGAAATTTACACTGAAGTGCGTGCCGTGTTCCCGGCGCACAAGGCACTCGGCGTACGTATTTCCGCCAGTGACTGGGTCGAGGGGGGTTGGGATGAGCAGCAGTCGGTTGCGCTGGCAAAAACGCTGAAACAGCAGGGCTGCGACTATATTCACGTTTCCAGCGGCGGCCTTTCACCACAGCAGAAGATCCCGGTGGGCCCTAATTATCAGGTACCGTTCGCCGAAACCATCAAGCGGGAAAGCGGGCTGCCCACCATCGCGGTCGGGCTGATTACCGAGCCGGAGCAGGCGGAAGCGATTGTCGCCACCGGGCAGGCGGATATGATCGCGCTGGCTCGCGGCATCCTGTACAACCCACGCTGGCCTTGGCACGCCGCCGCTAAACTGGGTGAAAAGGTCAGTGCACCGCCGCAATATTGGCGCTCTGAACCGCACGTATTAAAAGGCTTGTTTAAAAACGGCTGAGGAAACCGGGGTGAGGCTCAGCGCCCGCCCCGGCATTCGGTAAAACCGGAAATCACGATCCCCGCCAACAGGGCGACGCCCGACACCGCCAGCAACGGATTAAATTGCAGGTGGGCCCCCAGGCTGCCCAGCAATGCCCCGGTAACCAATAGTCCCGCACTTAACCATGATGCCAACATAAAACCCCCTGAATAATTGCGCGGTATAATACGCGTCTGTCGCTTACGGATTTTATCCTTTAGAGCGGTTCTGTCGAATTATTGGCCAACTTATATCCGTTTATCATTAAAAATGATGTTTTAATGCGGTGCCTTTTCACGTTGTGCGATAAAAATGCCACAATAGTCGGTTATAAACGGCAGAAAATCGTGCAGGGTCAAGGCTCCGGTGCAGAACTGGCCCTCCCATCATTCTGTTATTATCATTAAATGACTGCTTCTAAGCTGAGAACACATGACTCAAGTTCCTTCTTTTAATCGCTCTTTACTGCATCCGCGTTACTGGCTTACCTGGATCGGCATCGGTTTGCTCTATCTGCTGGTCTTGCTGCCTTACCCGATTATCTATCGCCTTGGCACCTCGCTGGGTCGTTTTTCCATGCGCTTTCTCAGACGCCGCGTGGAGATTGCCCAGCGTAACCTGATGCTGTGCTTCCCTGATATGCCACAGGCCGAGCGTGATGCACTGGTGGTTCAGAACTTTGAGTCCGTCGGCATGGGGTTATTTGAAACCGGCATGGCGTGGTTTTGGCCAAACTGGCGTATCGAGCGTTGGTTCCAGGTCAGCGGGCTGGAACATATTCAGAAGGCTCGAGACAACCATCAGGGTGTACTGCTGATCGGCCTGCACTTCCTGACGCTGGAGCTCGGTGCCCGGATCTTTGGCATTCATAACCCAGGTATCGGCGTTTACCGGCCGCACGACAACAAGCTGATGGACTGGCTGCAAACCTGGGGTCGCATGCGTTCCAACAAATCGATGCTGGACCGTAAAGACGTTAAAGGCATGATCCGCGCATTGAAACAGGGCGACATCATCTGGTACGCCCCGGATCACGACTACGGTCCGCGCAGCAGCGTGTTCGCCCCGCTGTTCGCCGTGGAGAAAGCCGCCACCACCACCGGCAGCTACATACTGGCGAGAATGGGTAAACCCGCGATTATTCCTTTTACCCCACGCCGCCTGCCGGACGCCAAAGGGTACGAACTGATCATGCAGCCGGCGGTGGAAAACTTCCCGCTGGATAATGAGTTCGAGGCCGCAGCCTTTATGAACAAGGTGGTGGAGAAGGAGATCCTGATGGCACCGGATCAGTACATGTGGCTGCATCGCCGCTTTAAAACTCGTCCGGAAGGCGAACCCTCACTGTACTGACCGCTAACCCGCCGCACGGCTAACACCGTTCACTTA
>NZ_MCGS01000030.1:183237-242596 GCF_002607755.1 Serratia sp. BW106 | reverse complement strand
AAAGAAGTTAGCTCGAAAAGCACCTCCTTTCCTCCCCGGCCTGAAGGCCGAGGTTTTCCGGAGGCACTCTGATGAGCCTCAAAATCGCCTCTCTTGCTGTCGGCGTGGTGGTCATCGCGACCTCGCTTTCCCTGTGGCTGGTGGTGGCTGCCAGAGAGGCACCGCCTGCGGCCCCTCCGCCGCCGCCGCGAGTCGGGGTGGTGACGCTGAAAAGCGAACCGATCGCATTGACCAGCGAACTGCCGGGCCGTATCGCGGCTTTCCGCAATGCCGAGGTGCGGCCGCAGGTGGGGGGGATTGTGCAAAAACGCCTGTTTACCGAAGGGGAAGAGGTCAAGGCGCAGCAGCCGCTTTACCAGATTGACGCCGCACTGTTTCAGGCGGAATACAATCGCAGCAATGCTGCGCTGGCACGGGTACGGGCGCAGTTGCGTACCGCCGAATTATTGATCCAACGTTATCGCCCCCTCGCGAATAGCCGCGCCATCAGCCGTCAGGTATATGACGACGCGGTAGCCGCTCATCAACAGGCGGTGGCAGATGTACAGGCGGCTGAGGCACAGTTGGAAACGGCGCGCATCAATTTGGTTTATACCCGGGTATTGTCGCCCATCGACGGCATTATTGGGCGTTCGTTGGTCACCGAAGGGGCTCTGGTGACGGCGCAGCAGGCCGCGGCGGTGGCGGCAGTACAGCAGATCGACCCGATTTATGTGGATGTTACCCAGTCCAGCGCCCAGTTGCTGCGGCTGAGAAATGCACTGGACAGTGGTGCAGTCGCCCAGGCCGAGGGCCCGCAGTCCGCTGCGGTCAGCCTGACGCTGGAAGATGGCTCACGCTACGCCCACAGCGGCAAACTGCAATTCTCAGAGATTACGGTAGACCGCTCCACTGGCTCGGTAGTCCTGCGGGCGGTGTTTCCCAACCCGGAGCGCAAGCTGCTGCCGGGCATGTTTGTGCGGGCGCGGCTAATCGAGGGTATGGCGGCACAGGGAGGGGTGCTGGTGCCACAACGCGGTATTACCCGCAACCCGCGCGGTGAGGCAACCGCGCTGGTGGTGAATGCCGCAGACAAGGTTGAACTGCGTGAGCTGACCACCGAACGGGCATTGGGGGACAGTTGGCTGGTTTCGGCCGGACTGTCGCCGGGCGAGCGGGTGATTGTTGAGGGCGTGCAATTGGTTCGGCCCGGGGTGCAGGTGAATGCGGTGGAATGGGAACCGGCCACCACAACGGCGCAACGAGACAGCACGCGCAAGGAGCCGGCTCATGGCTAAATTCTTTATCGATCGGCCGGTGTTCGCCTGGGTGCTGGCGATCATCATGATGTTGTGCGGCCTGTTGTCGATTGCCAATTTGCCGGTGGCCCAGTACCCGAGTATCGCGCCGCCCACCGTCAGCATTCAGGTCAGTTACCCCGGCGCGTCGGCGAAGACGGTGCAGGATACGGTGGTGCAGGTGATCGAACAGCAGATGAACGGCCTCGATAACCTGCAATATATTTCCTCCGAAAGTAATTCCGACGGCAGCATGAGCATAGCGCTGACCTTTGCCCAAGGCACCGACGCCGATACCGCTCAGGTTCAGGTGCAAAACAAGCTGGCGCTGGCGCAACCGCTGTTGCCGCTGGAGGTGCAACAGCAGGGGATCCGCGTCACCAAGTCTACCGCCAACTTTATGATGGTGCTGGCGTTTGTCTCAACGGACGGCAGTATGACCCGTCAGGATCTGGCGGATTACGTCGCCTCCTATGTGCAGGACCCGATCAGCCGGACCAATGGCGTGGGGGATTTCCAACTGTTTGGCGCGCCTTATGCGATGCGCATTTGGCTGGATCCCGCAGCCCTGGTGAACTACAGCCTTACGGCTACCGACGTCAGCAACGCAATCCAGGAGCAGAATGTTGAGGTTTCATCCGGCCAATTGGGCGGACAACCGGCGCTGCCCGGGCAGGAACTTAATGCCACGGTGATTGGGCCTTCACGTTTACAAACGCCGGAAGAGTTTGGCCAAATCCTGCTGAAAACCGATCCGGACGGTTCGCGGGTGCGTTTGGCCGACGTGGCGCGCATCGAACTGGGGGCGCAGAACTATTCCATCGACAGTTATTACAACGGCGACGCGGCGGTAGGCTTGGGGGTTCGGTTGGCAACCGGTGCCAATGCGCTGGAAACCGCCCAGGCGGTGCGCGCCACGCTGGCGGAGTTGAAACCCTTCTTCCCGCCGGGGATGGAGGCCGTCGATGCCTATGACACCATTCCCTTTATCAGCCTGTCGATCGAAAACGTGGTACGCACGCTGGTGGAGGCGGTGGTATTGGTGTTTGCGGTGATGTACCTGTTCCTGCAGAACTTCCGCGCCACGCTGATCCCGACGCTGGCGGTACCGGTGGTGCTGCTGGGTACCTTCGGCGTACTGGCGGCTTTCGGGTATTCAATCAATACCCTGACCATGTTTGGCATGGTGCTGGCGATCGGCCTGCTGGTCGATGACGCCATTGTGGTGGTGGAAAACGTCGAGCGATTGATGCATGAGGAGGGATTGTCGCCGAAGCAGGCGACCCGAAAATCGATGAGCCAGATCACTGGCGCACTGGTGGGGATTGCCATGGTGCTGTCGGCGGTGTTTGTGCCAATGGCGTTTTTTGGCGGTTCAACGGGCGTGATCTACCGTCAATTCTCGATAACCATTGTCTCTTCTATGGTGCTGTCGGTGATCGTGGCGGTGGTATTTACCCCTGCGCTGTGCGCCACGCTGCTCAAACCGGTTAAACCGGCGGATCACGCAGCGAGAAAAGGTTTTTTCGGTTGGTTCAACCGCCGCGTTGAGTGGGCCAATCACAGCTATGCGGCTTCAGTGATGCGTGGGTTAAGTCGCCCACGTCGGTTGATGCTGATTTATCTGGTGATTGCTATCGCCACCGGCTGGCTGTTTACCCGCATCCCCACCTCGTTCCTGCCCCAGGAGGATCAGGGCGTGCTGTTTGCTCAGGTGCAGGCGCCGGCCGGTGCCAGCGCGGAACGTACACAAACCATGCTACGTGGTGCCTCCGACTACCTGTTAGAGATGGAGAAGGACAGTGTGCGATCGGTGTTTGCCATCTCTGGTTTTAACTTTGGGGGGCGCGGACAGAACGTCGGCACACTGTTTATTCGCCTGCACGACTGGGATCAGCGACCGGACGCATCGCAGAAGGCCGAAGCGGTTGCGGCCCGTTTGAATGCCATGTTCGCGCGCGACTTCCGCGATACCCGCACCTTTGTGGTTTCACCGCCGGCAGTGCGTGAATTGGGCAATGTAGCGGGCTTTAACTTTCAACTGATGGATCGCGGCGGCATTGGGCATCAGCGGTTGCTGGCAGCGCGCGATAGCTTCCTGACGGCTGCCCGACAAAGCCCGGTGCTGAACAACGTTCGCGCCAACGGTCTGGAGGATGCGCCACAGTATGAACTGTTGATCGACCGGGAAAAGGCGCGGGCACTCAGCGTACCGATCTCTGAGGTTAACCGTACCTTGTCACTGGCCTGGGGGTCGGGCTATGTGAATGACTTTATCGATCGTGGCCGGGTGAAAAGGGTTTACGTACAGGGCGATGCTTCGTCACGCATGCTGCCACAGGACCTGGAACAGTGGTTTGTGCGTAACGACAACGGCGATATGGTGCCGTTCTCCGCCTTTGCCAGCGCCGAATGGACCTATGGCGCGCAGAAACTCAATCGTTATAACGGTGCACCGTCGTTTAACCTGCAGGGTGAACCGGCGGCGGGGTTTAGCTCTGGTGACGCCATGGCGGAAATGGAACGGATTGCCGCCACGATGCCACCTGGCGTGGGCTACGACTGGACCGGGTTATCGTTTGAAGAACGGCTTTCCGGCGCACAGGCCCCGGCGTTGTATGCCATTTCGCTGTTGGTAGTGTTCCTGTGTCTGGCGGCGCTGTATGAAAGCTGGAGCATCCCCAGTGCGGTGATGCTGGTGGTGCCGCTTGGGGTGATCGGTGCCGTGGCGGCCACGCTGTTACGGGGCCTGGCCAACGACGTGTATTTCCAGGTGGGCTTACTGACCACCGTTGGGCTGGCGGCCAAAAATGCCATTCTGATCGTGGAGTTCGCCAAGGCGCATTTTGAGGCTGGGGCCAGCCCGGAGCAGGCAGCGGTACAGGCCGCCAGGCAACGGTTACGACCGATCCTGATGACTTCGCTGGCATTTATCCTTGGTGTGGTGCCGCTGGTGATTGCCAGTGGTGCCGGCTCGGGCAGCCAGAATGCCATTGGCACCGGAGTGATTGGCGGCATGCTGACCAGCACCTTCCTGGCGATCTTCTTCGTGCCGGCGTTCTTCGTCATCATGCTGCGGTTGTTCCGGGTGAAACGTGCTAGTGAACGACGTCAGCAAGAGGAAGAAGCCGAACTCAGCGCCCCGGCACCGGGAGAGCCGTCATGATGAAATCTGTGGGCATGATGCTGGCAGCCGCCACTTTGGCGGGGTGTTCGCTAACGCCAGAGTACCAACGGCCCACCGCGCCGGTTGCATCACAGTATCCAGCCTATGGCACGGTGCAAACCGCAAGTGCGGTGACTGCGGATAGCGGTTGGCGTGAGTTTTACCGCGATCCGTTGCTGCAAACTCTGCTCGCACAGGCATTGGCCAATAATCGCGATTTGCGTATTGCGGCGCTGAACGTGGAGGCCGTTCGCGCCCGTTATCGTATTCAACGGGCAGATTCTCTGCCCACACTGGCGGCACAGGGGGATGCTGCGGTGCAGCGCACGCCGGGCGATCTGGCCGCTGGGGGGCAATCCGCTATCGGTCGCAGCTATCAGGTTGGCGGGGTCATGGCATGGGAACTGGATCTGTTTGGTCGTCTGCGCAGCCTTAATCAGCAGGCGCTGGAATTGTATCTGGCGCAGGATGAAACGCGGACGGCGGCACAACTGGCCTTGATCGCCGAAACCGCCAACGCTTATCTGGCGTTGCGTGCCGATAACGAACTCCTGGCGTTGGTGCAGGAGACGCTGAACTCACAGCAGGCGGCCTATGAGCTGGTAGATCAAAGCTTCCGGCTCGGCGTGGCGACCGAACTGGATCACAGTCAGGCAGAGATCGGAGTGCGAACGGCGCAGCGCGATTTGGCACGGTATCGGCGGCAGGTTCGGCAGGACAATAATGCCCTGACGTTGTTGATCGGGCAGCCTTTGACACCAGAGGTTTCCGCGCAGTTAACTCAGGCAAACAGCTTGCCAGACGGCCTGTTGCCTGAGGCGATCCCGGCGGGTTTACCGGCAGAGTTACTGACCCGGCGCCCCGATATTCGTGCGGCGGAGCATCAACTGCGCGCTGCCAATGCCAATATTGGCGCGGCACGAGCGGCATTCTTTCCGGCTATCAGCCTGACCGGTTTCAGCGGCACGGCCAGCGCGGGTTTGGACGGGTTATTCTCTGCCGGTTCCGGTGCCTGGAGTTTTACGCCGCAAATCTCACTGCCGATCTTCTCTGGAGGAGCTTTACGTGCCGGGCTGGACCTGAGCGAGGTGCAAAAGCGTATTGAAGTCGCGCGTTATGAGCAGGTGATACAGCAAGGATTCCGTGAAACGGCTGATGCCCTGGCCGGTCGCGACACGCTGGATGAGCAGATCCTGGCACAGACGCAGTTGGTGGCGGCAAACCAGCGTGCTTACACCCTGTCGCAGCAGCGTTTTCAACAGGGCGTAGATAACTACCTTAACGTGCTGGATTCCCAACGCGCGTTGTATGCGGCGCAACAGGTATTGGTAGAGACGCGTTTGGCGCGGTTGACCAATCTGGTCGATCTTTACCGTGCGCTGGGTGGCGGCTGGCGGGAGTAACGGTCACTGGGGCTTCAGGCGCGATTTTCACCGGCCTGAAGCGGTAACAGATTAACTGAGTTGGTAGCGGCTGTCTGGCTGCGCGGCGGCCGGCAAGTCTGTTTCATCATTCATTTCACGCAGGTTGATCTCAATCGTATTGCACATGGCATTGAGCGGCAGATCGTTGGCTGCAGTACCAAAAGGATCTTCCAGTTCTTCCGCCAGCGAGTCCAGTGAGATGAAGGTATAGGAGATAAATACCGATACCAGCGGCGTCATATAGTGCAGATCCGGCACCAGCGCGAAGGGCAGCAGGGTGCAGAACAGATAAACCGTACGGTGAACGATCAGGCTGTAGGCGAAGGGGATCGGCGTATTGGCGATGCGTTCGCAGCCGCCGAGGATCTCCGACAACCGGTTTAGATTCTGATCGATGCTATGAAACAGCACGTCCGACAACTGGGCCGATTGCCGCTTCTCACCCAACCATTGACCCATCATCAGTAGCAGCCGGTTACAGGGTGAAGCGCTGCTTTCAATCGCCCGCAGGTCGGCATTAGGGAGCAGGCGCTGTAGGTCTGCGCTGATATCAGTGCCACGCAGCTGATGTTTCAGGCAGTAGCTAAACGCCATCAGCAGGGCGGCAAACTCATGTGCCGCCTGGTCCTGCTGCGGCAGCAGGCTTTTAATCTGGCGCAGCAGTGAACGCTGGACGATCAACAGGCTGCCCCACAGCAACCGCGCCTCGGTGAAGCGTGCATAGCTGACACTGTTACGAAAGCCGAGAAAGATAGCGATCGCCACGCCCAACAAACTGAAGGGGGCCAGGGTCAGTTTGACGCCTAGGTGTTCGTACCATTGGAAACAGAGCACCGCGACCAGCGACATTGCCACGTTAAGGCTGAGGCGGAACAAAATTTTGGAGAGCACCGAGCCGTGCCAGACGAAAAGCCGTCTGAACCAGTGTTGCTGAGGTCTGACAATCATAGGTGTGGGGCTGACTGGGAATAGAAGCCGCAGTTGTAACAGATTTGCGGCCTGTTCATCAACGGTCTGAGCGCTAAAAGTTAAAAATCCCGCAGCAGACGGAATGCTGTCCCGTTAATTTCCGGGAGGCGAAAAGTAAGCTACATCCGTGCCGATCTCAGTCTCCATCCGTCATAACCCTCAGATTTTTATTTCGTTTACATTACATTTTCTGATGGTGCTTAAGCTAAGGTAATAGCGTGGGCGCGGGATGCTCCCGGCGAGCGGGGGAAGGCGACCATGGGTCAGACTGTCTGCTCGGCATCAACATAGGAGAAGATAAATCTGTTTAGTAAAGTGAGGCTATGGTGAAGCAACGTAAATATTTAACCCGCAATGAGATTGAAAAAATCTTACGCGCCACGGCACAGGGGCGTCATCCGCAACGGGATGCCTGTCTGTTAAAAATGTGTTTTATTCACGGGTTTCGGGTCAGTGAATTGGTTCGTCTGACATTGTCGGACATTAATCTGGAGGCCGGCATCGTTTATGTCAGGCGGTTGAAAAACGGGTTTTCCACTACCCATCCCTTAACACCGGAGGAGTTGCCTTATTTGCATGCCTGGCTGGCTCACAGATTTACGCTGGACGACCGCTCTGCGCCCTGGCTATTTTTGTCGCAAAAGGGCGGTCCGCTTTGTCGGCAGGCGGTGTACAGCTTGCTCAAGCGACTCGGCCGATTGGCCGGCGTGGATGTGACCGCTCATCCGCATATGTTGCGCCATGCCTGCGGGTTTGCGCTGGCCGATTTGGGGGCGGATACACGCCTGATACAGGATTATCTTGGCCACCGTAATATCAACCATACGGTGCTCTATACCGCCAGCAATTCGCAGCGTTTCAATGAAATTTGGACACGAAATGGGGCGAGAAACTTAAGGGCAAGAGTCAAAGCGGAATAATCGGAATTGGTTATTAATCAGTAGGTTAGTTCAATAAAAATGTGTCATTTTGTATCAAAGTGTCGCCATATTAAGAATGCCCCCCCATTTTGTCAAGCCTTGTCAGTGGATTGTTGTATCACATTGATAAACAAGGATTATTTTTTCAACCTCCTCGTGTGTGTCATCTCCGTAGCTTATTTTCTACCACCTCATTTCTGCTTGAGTAACGCTTAGAACTCTTCTTTGGGTATATTTCTAGATTTATATTCTTTTTTCTTTGTTTATTTAAGAATAAAAATCAAATTAATTATTAATTTACAGTCATTAAAACTTAATGTGTCACTTTGATACAAAATGGAACATTGCCTGGATGGCGTGGCCGTTTTTTATCGGGGTGAATTTGGTGGCGGCGGAGGGATGCCCGTCTGCCGGAGTTTATCACCAACTTTATTCCCGGTTCGTTGGGAACCGGAATCGAAAATCACGTCTTTTAAGGGATTACAAAGCATGAACATGAACAAAAATCTGATTGCGGCAGTACTGGCTACCATGGCGATGGGCTCAATGGTTTCCACGGCTAATGCGGCCAACCAGGGCAGCGGCTCCGTGACCTTTACTGGGTCAATCATCAACGCACCATGCTCGATTGCGCCGGACTCCGTTGACCAAACCGTCAATCTGGGCAGTGTGGCCAACAAGGCACTGAAGGACGGCGGCAAATCCAGCCCACAATCTTTCAACATCAAGCTGCAGGACTGCGACATTACCGGTCTGACCAATAACACCGTCACCGCCACCTTCACCGGTACCCCGTCTAAAATCAATGCCAACAATCTGGGCCTGAGTGGCACCGCCAGCGGCGCGGCCATTGTGCTGACCCAAGGCGGCACCGACATTAAACTCGGCGAACCTACCACCGCCACTAAAGTGGGTGACGGCAATAATACTCTGACGTTTGCCGCCTTCTTGCAGGGCGAATCCACTACCACCGCCGCCAGTGGGGGGACTCCAGCCAAAACCACCTATTCCCCGATTGTTCCCGGTGATTTCAAGTCGGTCGCCAACTTCACGCTGGCCTATCAGTAAGCCTCGCACGGGCGCTATTGCGCCCGTCCCTTTCTGTCGCCAGCCCGATTGAAGTGAGGTTGCCTCATGTTCCGCTTTAGGTCTTCATGCTTCACGCCTTGCCTGTGGGCTATTTGCGGGTTTTCCGTTGCAGCTTCTGCCCATCAGGGGCAGGGGTTAGTCAATATGCAAGGCTCGATTGTCGACGTGCCCTGTGCCATTGCCGTCAGCAGCCGTGACCAGAGCATCGATCTGGCGGTGCTGCCGGTCGGGCAACTCATGCGAGACGGCCAGGGCCCGGTCAGCCCCTTCAGCATTCAACTGGTCAACTGTTCGTTACAACAGATGCGCCCCGGCCGTGCCGACTGGACGCAATTCCGCGTGACCTTTGCCGGTGATGTGACCGACAGCGCCTTGTTTGGCAGCACAGGTCAGGCTGAGGGGATGGGGATACAAATTACCGATGCCGCCGGCAACGTGGCGCAATCTGGCGTGCCAATGCCGCCCGGCGCACTGGTACCTGGGGATACGCGGCTGGACTACAGCCTGCGGCTGGTGGGTACGCATCAGATACTGCGCGTGGGGGCCTATCGCACCACGGTGCGGTTCAAAATGGATTATTACTGATGAAGGAACATGCCGTGTTGTTGCTTTCCCCACGGGCAAAATGGATATTGCGCCCCCTGGCGGTGTGGATGGGTCTGATGTTGGGCCATGCCGGGCAGGTGCTGGCAGCCGACAGCATTGAATTCAACACCGACGTACTGGACGTCAAAGACAGAACCGCCATTGATCTGAGTGAGTTTTCACGCGTTGGTTACATGATGCCGGGCAAGTATGCGCTGGTGTTACGGGTCAACAAACAGGAACTGCCGGAGCAGCAGATCACCTTTTTGGCCCCCCCGGACGATGCCAAGGGCAGCGTCCCCTGCCTGACACCGGCCATGGTGGATCAACTGGGGCTGAAAGCCTCGGTGCAGCGCAATCTGGCCTGGTGGAACCAGGGGCAATGTCTGGCGCTCGACTCGTTGAAGGGCATGCAGACGAGGGCCGACCTGGGGTCCGGTTCGCTGTATCTGAATGTGCCACAGGCCTACCTGGAGTACACCGACGAGAACTGGGATCCGCCGTCGCGCTGGGATCAGGGTATCGCTGGCATGCTGTTTGACTATAACGTCAACGCGCAAACTGTCCGCCAAAGCCAGGGGCAAAACAATCAGTCGCTGAGCGGCAACGGCACCACCGGGGCCAATCTTGGGGCCTGGCGCTTTCGTGCCGACTGGCAGGCGCAGTATGACCATACCACCGGCCAGAACAGCAATTCGCAGCAACGCTGGGACTGGAGCCGTTATTACCTGTACCGCGCGATTGCGGCGCTGCGCGCCAAGCTGACGTTCGGTGAGGACTACCTCAACTCCAGCATTTTCGACAGCTTCCGCTACACCGGCGCCAGCTTGGTTTCGGACGGCAACATGTTGCCACCCAACCTGCGCGGCTATGCGCCGGAAGTGACCGGGGTGGCGAAAACCAACGCCAAGGTGACGGTCAGCCAGCAAGGACGAGTGCTGTATGAAACTCAGGTACCGGCGGGGCCGTTTCGCATTCAGGATTTGAACTCCGCCACCATGGGCAAACTGGATGTACGCATTCAGGAACAGGACGGCAGCGAACGCACTTTCCAGGTGGACACGGCGGACGTGCCTTACCTGACGCGCCCGGGTCTGGTGCGTTACAAGATGATGGCCGGCAAACCGTCCAATCTCCGGCACAACAGCGAAGGCCAGGTGTTCAGCGGCGGCGAATTCTCCTGGGGGGTCAGCAACGGCTGGTCACTGTTCGGCGGTGGGCTGCTTTCCGCCGGCTATAAAGCGCTGGCATTGGGGGTAGGTCGTGATCTGCTGGCCTTTGGTGCGTTATCGCTGGACGCCACGCAGTCACGCGCCGAGTTGCCGGGCAAGGGGACGCCGTCCGGCACCTCCTGGCGACTGAACTACTCCAAGCGTTTTGACGAGTATGACAGCCAGGTGACCTTCGCCGGCTACCGCTTCTCCGAACGCAATTATATGAGCATGTCGCAATACCTGGACGCGCGTTACCACGGCGGCAATTACAGCAACAGCAAGCAGATGTATACCGTCTCGCTGAACAAGCAGTTCCGAACGCTGGGGCTGAGTGCATTCCTGACTGCCAGCCATCAAACCTATTGGGATAGACCTGCCAACAACAATTATAACCTGTCGCTGTCGCGCTATTTCGACATTGGCTCGTTCAAGAACATCAGCCTGAGCCTGTCGGCCTACCGCACGGTGTTCAACAACAGCCACGACGACGGGGTTTACCTGGGGGTCAGCGTGCCCTGGGGCAGAACCGGGACCATGAGCTACAACAACCAGACCACACGGGCCGGCAGCACCAATACCCTCGGCTATTACGATCGCATCGACGACAACAATACCTACCGCCTGACTGGCGGCGTGGGTAACGGTGGGCGCGGTACGGCCAGTGGCTACTTCACCCATGACGGCGATCTTGCTGAAGTGACCGCCAATGCCAGTTATCAGGGTAGCCAGTACAGCTCGCTCGGTTTGTCCTTGCAAGGCGGTGCGACAGTGACGCCAAAAGGGGCCGCATTGCACCGGGTCAATACGCTAGGGGGCACCCGTATGATGGTCGACACCGCCGGTGTTAGCGGTGTACCGGTGCAGGGATACGGTGGTACCTCGAACACCAACATGTTTGGCAAGGCGGTGGTCAGCGACATCAACAGTTATTACCGCAACAGCGTGTCGGTGGACGTCAACAAGCTGCCGGATAACGTCGACGCCAACCAGTCGGTGGTGCAAGGCACCCTGACCGAAGGGGCGATCGGCTACCGCAAGTTCAGCGTAGTCGCAGGGGAGAAAGCCATGGCGGTGATCAAACTGGCCGACGGCAGCGCGCCGCCGTTTGGCGCCATCGTGGTCAATGACCACCTCTATCAGACCGGCATCGTCAATGACGAAGGCAGCGTATGGCTGACCGGGCTGAATCCGGGGGAAGGGATGGACGTGCGTTGGAACGGCCAGACCCAGTGTCGGGTGCATTTACCCAGCCCACTGCCGGCATCGGCCCTGTTACTGCCGTGCCAGACAGTGTCAGGCACGGCGGCGCCTAAGGCCGCAGAGACACCCGCTCTGACGCCGGTTGAATCATAACCCGACCCCTGAAAGCCAATAATAGTGAGTGAAAGAGATGAAATTAAAGACTTCCCTGGCGGTAACTGCCGTCTTATTGACCGGTGTATTGAGCATGCAGCAGGCGGTTGCCGCCATCGCGTTGGATCGTACCCGCGTCATCTTTAACGGTGACCAGAAATCCATCAGCCTGAGCATCAGTAATCAGAACAAGGAATTACCCTATCTGGCACAGGGCTGGATAGAGAATGCCGAAGGCAACAAAGTGACCTCGCCATTAATAGTGTTGCCACCACTGCAGCGCGTCGAACCGGGGGCGAAAAGCCAGGTAAAAATTCAGGCCAGCCCGGAGGTGGCAAGCCTGCCGCAGGATCGGGAGAGCCTGTTTTACTTCAACCTGCGCGAAATTCCACCCAAGAGCAGCAAGCCGAACACTCTGCAGATCGCGTTGCAGACGCGCATCAAACTGTTTTACCGCCCGGCGACGCTGGTGACGCGAGATGCCAAGGCCTGGCAGGAAAAGCTGACGTTGACGCGGGTAGGGGATCAGTATCAGGTCAACAACCCGACGCCGTACTTCATCACGCTGGCGAGTGCCTCGGCCAGCCTGGGTGGCAAAGACATCCCGGGCGTTAACCCGGTGATGATCGCCCCCAAGGCTAACGTGATGTTGGGCGGATCGGCGGCAGCGCTGGGGTCTGCCCCGGTGCTGACCTACATCAACGACTACGGCGGCCGCCCGAAGCTGGTATTTGGCTGTAACGGTGCCACCTGCAGCGTGCGCAGCAGCAAGGCCGGCTAAGCGCGGCACGGAACGCGGCAATCAACAAGGAGAAGTGTATGAACAGGATTGATCGAACCCCGCCCGCCTGGGTTGCCGCGCTGGTGTTGATGAGCACGGCGATGTCGGCACAGGCTGCGCCGGACAACTGGGGGGTAGAGGGCGCACACGGTGAGTTGCACATCAGCGGTGCGCTGGCGGCCGGGGCCTGCCGACTGGATATGACGTCGCTGTTTCAGCAGGTGGAGATGGGGGTGATCCCGACCGCGACCCTGCTGCGCCCGGGCGACCAGGGCGAGCCGGTGGCGGTGCAACTGCAACTGCGCGACTGCCTGCCTGTCGGCGGGCGTCAGCGTGATGACCGCACCGGCAGCCTGACCTGGGACGGCATTCAGCCGGTGGTATCGGTGTCTTTTGCCGCTCGCATGGACGATGACAACCCGGCTCTGGTGCAGGCGCGCGGTGCATCAGGACTGGGCCTGCGGCTGTTGGACAGCCAAAAGCGTGATGTCCGGCTGGGGGCGCGCGGCGCACCGCAATTTCTGACGCCGTACAACGACCAGTTGACCTATTACGTGGTGCCGGAGCGCACCCGGGCGGCGTTGGCGCCGGGGGCGTTTCGCGCCAGCGTCGATTTTCGGCTGAATTATGACTGAGGCGCGAATGATGCAAAACACCTTCAGGCGGCGACGCGGTCAGGCAGCGCGAGTGTGGGCACTGGCGTCACTGCTGCTGTCCGGCACGGTGCTGGCCAAAATGGATGATTCGACGGTGAATGTGAAGATCAGCGGCACGGTAGTGGCAAAAGGCAGTTGCACCTTTATTGGCACCCGGCCTATCGCAGTCGAGTTTGGCGATGTGTTTATCCGTGACATCAAGGACGGCGCCTACAAACAAAGCCTGCCGTACACCCTGGATTGCCAGGGCGATCCGGAAGGTAAAAGCATCCAAATGAAGCTGACGGGCACCGCCGCGGACTTTGACGGCACGCTGCTGAAAACCGACGCCAAGGGTCTGGGGCTTCGCCTGCAGAAAGATGGCAAAACCCTGACGTTGAACCAATGGATCGATATTGATCCCGCTGCACCGCCGAAGTTTGATGCGGTATTAGTGAAAGGGAAGGATGCCAGCTTTCAAAATGGCCAGGCCTTCAACGGGGCCGCGACCTTAATTGTCGGTTTTAACTGAGGGCAGTGAGATGAACCAACACAGAGGGTTGTCGGCGGTGATGCTGATGATGGCGCTGAGCTTTCAGACCGCCGCCGCTCCGACTGGCGACCAGATCGACGTGACCTTCCACGGGGTGTTGAAACAGCGCCCTTGTCACATCAATGGCGATCGGGATATCGAGGTGCATTTTGGCGATGTGGGTGTCAACAAGGTGGATGGCAGTCGCTATCTGCAAAAGGTGAGTTACAGCCTGAGCTGTGACGATCCGGACGACAGCGCCGCAATGACCCTGGTGGTGAAAGGTATGGCAACCAGTTTTGATCAGGCGGCGGTGAGCACCAGCGCCAATGGTCTGGGGGTCCGTATTTTGCAGGATGGCAAACCCTTTACCCTCAACAGCCGGATGAAGATTGATGATAAAAGTCCACCCAAGCTGGAGGTAGTACCGGTCAAGGATCCCAGCGTCACGCTGGTTGAAAGCCCGTTTACGGCCACCGCAACCCTGCTGGCGGAGTATGAATGATGCAACGACAACACAGAACCCACCCGCTGCGGGGAGCACGTATGCCGGCACTGTTACTGACCTTGTTAATAGCGGCGAGTGTGCAGGCGGCAACCACCGATAACCTGCGGTTTGACGGCACTTTGGTAGCCGACCCGTGCGAGCTGGACCCGAAAACCACCGATATCTCACTGGATTTCGGCACGGTGATCGACAGGTACCTGTACCTTAACACCCGCACCCACAGCAAGCCGATCACCATCAGGCTATTGGGCTGTGATTTGTCGCTGGGCAAGACGGTATCGCTGACCTTTAAGGGCACCGAGTCTGTGGCATTGCCGGGCTTGCTGGCGATGAACACCGGGGGGGCGGGTGGCATTGCCATCGGCATGGAGCTGGCGGACGGCACGCCGCTGCCGATTAACAAGGCCACACCGTTGCGCTAACCAAAGACACCACCACGTTGACGCTGATGAACTATGTGCAGGGTGAGCCAAAGGCGATAAAGGACCACAAGATTGTGACCGGGGATTTTACCGCGGTAGCCACCTTTGCGTTGGATTACCCATGATGGCTCGGGGCTGCGTTTGGTTTCAAGAGCAGAGTTTTTTCGCAAATAACGCTGCGGATGAATGAGGATAATAATAGTGAAAATAAAAATTAGAGGGTTGGTACCCGCTCGTATATGTGGAATAGCAACCTTATTCTGCGCGATTCAGCTATTGTTGGCGGCGAATGTCTGGGGAGCGACTTTTTGGGGACCGATTAGGTGTGCTGCTCCGGGTTCGGCGACATGGTGTGTAGATCAGAACGGCCCAAACGGGCCTTTTTGGCGGAGAGTTGATGGAAAGCCTGGTCCATTGGGGGCAAGTTTTACTGCCGCCAGTCAAACACCTCCTGTGGGATATGTCCCGGCGGGTTTAACCTCTATTTATGGGACGTTTCGTGGATGCAAAGGTAAACAAACTACAACGGCATTTTGTCCTGATGGGGAAGAGGGCATAGTTATTGCTGGGACTGGGGCTGGGGCATCACGAGTTTGTACTGCTGGCGAACTCTGGGGAGATTGTATAACACGCGCAACAGCGGCTTATGGAATCTTCGACATTCCCTTTCCAGCAGGGGTGCAATCAACATGTCTGGTCTATAAGGATCAACTAGGGAGAGTATGGGCATTGACATACTCGGATGGTTCTAGGTGTGGAACCGGGAAAGCCGTGCCGACCACCCCAGATAACTGCACGGTAACCACGACCGACAACTGGAATATCCCCTTTGGCAGCGTGGAGCGCAGCGAAATCCCCACGACTGGCGGAACCGAACAAACCAAAGCACTGACCCTGGCCTGCACCGGTACTAGCGCCCACGATTTCTCCGTCAAGCTCAATATGACCCCGACCTCCTGGTCGACCTCGCAGTTGGCCACCAGCAACCCCGATCTGGGGGTGCAGGTCACCGTAGGCGGAACCGCGGCCAAGCTGGGGGATTCGTTCGCCATGAAGGTCACGGGGTCAGGCAGCCAAACCCTCGGCTTCTCGGTGCTGCGTAACCCGAAAACCAAAGCGTTGGATATCGCCACTGGTGACTTTAGCGCCTCGGGAACGTTGGTGGTGTCCGAGCTATAACCGGCGTCAAAGCCAGAATGACTCGCCGCAGGCCAGACCTGCGGCGAACAGGGAAGCCGTTAATCATGGAGCAAGATCATGGAGTTCAGCTATCGACCAACCGTCGTTGACGGTCTGGCACCCGATGCCATTACGCAGGTGGTGATTTATTCGCGCGACGGTTTTTGGCGACAGGGGTTGCTGGCGCTAACCAGTCAACTGCTGCCTGCCAATGTAGTGCCGGTCGTGGTGTCTTCGCTGTCCGAGGTAGTCCACACGGTCAAACAGAGCAAATTGCCGATGCTGGTGATTTACGCCTATTCGTATGGCGTCGCTTCATTACAGGGGGCGCTGTCGATCCTCAAACAGGTGGCCGATCTGTCACCGTTTTGCCGACAAGTGGTAATGACCGATGAGCTGCAGCCGCTGTTTGCGGCGATGACTCAGCGCATCCCCAGCCTGACGGTGCTGGACGCACATATGACGCGTGAGCTTTTGCGGCAGGTGCTGTCATCGTTGCTGAATCCTTCACCAGCGAGGGGTGTTTACCTGCCGCCGTTACCCAAGGCCGATATTGATCTTAGCTTTCGTCAGCGGGGGGTATTGCGCCTGTTGCGCCAGGGCGTGAAGCAGCAGGACATTGCCCGGCGGCTGCAAATCCATGAAAAAACGGTCAGCGGCCACAAGGTGGATGTTTTTAAGCGTCTGCATATCCGTGGCGGGCGGGAAATGATGCTGCTGTTTTCGTTGATGGATGAGTTTTTCCGTCTGACCCTGGTCGGGTACCCGTTACCGTCATGTTGTTTACCGCCGCCAGTGCATAGCGTCGCTTATTTCGATGCTGAGTGGCAAAAAGCAGAACGTTAATTATCGTGAATTTACAAGGGCTTTAACCAGAATATGAATGCTTACTTTAGGTCCGGCGCATTGCGTCGCAGTGTGATGATGGGAATGGTCGGCAGTTTTCTTCTTCTTGGCGGTTGTACCACCTCGCCGGAGTCACGACTGCGCCCGCAGGACGCACCCAACATAGCGGCGGTACCGATGAAAGTCACCGCGACTGCCACTAACCCCAATGCCACACCGGAAGCGCCACCGGTCATGGAGAAAGACAGCAAGGTCACGCAGTGTAATAACGAACTGGCCGCGCTGAAAACGGTTAATGCGGCGCAGTATGCCCGCTATCGTAGCGAAATGGACCATCTGGTGGCCAGCGGTCGGCGCTATATGGAGGTCAAAACGGGCATCAGTAACGACATCAACGACATCATGACGCCACGTTACCAATACGGTATGGCCAGACTGTGTTGGGGAATTCGTAATGCGTTGTCGCAATCGCTGATGGCGCAGGCGGATATCCCGCAGGGGCGTGGGCAATGATCAAGACGTGGTCAGTAACGGCCTGCACCTTGTTGGCGGTTCCGCTGTGCTTCGCCGGTACGGCGACGGCGGCTTACACCCCACCGGAACCCCTGTCTTCGGTCGATGCGCTGGTGCGTCCGCAGCAGGATAACGGCTATGGGCTGGGCGCGTTGATTGAGTCACAACAAAAAGGGCGAGGTGAAAAGGAACGTGGTACAGCACCGGTGTCAGTTTCAGCCGCCGCGGCGGCTGCGCGCCAGGCGCAGTCCGCCCGCCGCCAGACCAGCGCGTTACAGGCGGAAATTGCCGGTCTCAAGGCGCAACTGGCGGCAGGCAGCCGGGATGATCAGCAGTTGGCGAGCAGTGAAGCGGCACGCGCCACCCTTACCGCCGATAAAACCGCCCTGCAACAGCAGCTAGAGAGCCAATTGGCCAAGGAACGCTCGGTGGCCGGACATCTTGCGACTGCCAGAGAGGCACTCAAAGAACGTGACAGCCAGTTGCGGGTACAGCAGCGGCAACTGGAAGCGCTGCAGTCCCAATTGACCCTGCGTGGGGATAACCAAAAACAGCTTACCGCTCGCACGGCCGAGCTGGCGGTGTCGCAATCTGCGCTGGCCGCGTTACGCGCCAAGCCTGCCGGGCCGCAGGCCAATCTGACCACCACCAGCGGCAAACAGGATTATGTGGTGGGGCAAAGCATTGCCGCCAACCTGCGTGAGCGATTGCAGAGTTACACCAGCGCCGGTTTGACGTTGGATCAACAGGGTGTGCTGGCCGGTATCAGCGACGGCCTGAAGGGCAGTATGCAGATGAAAAAAGCGGATATGGATGCCGTTTATCTCCAGTTCGCGACCCGGTTGCAGCAGCAGGTGAGCAAGCAGGTCAGTGACGGTGAGGCGCTGATCGCCAAGAAAAGCCGGGGACGCACGCCGGTGAAACAGGTGGATGGCATTACCTATTTTGTGGTGAAAAAGGGCAAGACGATTACCGATCCGGATGCGCCGGTGATGCTGTCGTTGACCGAAGCCATCGCCGATGGACGCACGGTCAGTCAGTTACCGCAGTTGGTATTAACGGTCACCGATGAAATGCCGGCGGTGGTGCGCGAAGCCCTGCCATTGCTCGGTGAGGGGAGTGAAGTACAAGCCTATGCGCTAGCCAAATCGGTGTATGGCTCGCTGCCGTTGCCGCGTGGGGTAGAGGCGTTCACCGTGCTGAGTTACGATCTGAAAGGATTAACCCCGCCACGGCCGGCCAAGAAATGACCGGCAGTTGCAGCGGGGCTACCCGTTAGCGGAAAGGTGGCTCGTTAAAGGTACGCAGCTTGCGGGAGTGCAAACGATCGCCTTCTGCACGCAGCAGATCGATCGCGCAGATTCCGATCTGCAGGTGCTCCGAGATTGCGCCTTCATAGAAGCGGTTGGCCTGGCCGGGCAGCTTGATTTCGCCGTGCAGCGGCTTGTCGGACACGCACAGCAACGTGCCGTAAGGCACCCGGAACCGATAACCCTGAGCGGCGATGGTGGCGCTTTCCATGTCTACCGCCACGGCCCGGCTGAGGTTAAAGCGCAGTGCCGAAGCCGAGTAACGCAGCTCCCAGTTGCGGTCGTCGGTGGTGACCACGGTGCCGGTACGCAGGCGCTGTTTGACCTCTTCGCCCGGCATGCCGCTGACCATTTTGGTGGCGTCATACAGCGCGCGCTGTACTTCGGCAATGCTGGGGATTGGGATGTCCGGTGGCAGTACCGAGTCCAGCACGTGATCGTCGCGCAGGTAGGCGTGGGCCAGCACATAGTCGCCAATCGACTGGCTTTCACGCAGGCCGCCGCAGTGGCCGATCATCAGCCAGGCGCTCGGGCGCAGCACCGCCAGATGGTCGCAGATGGTTTTGGCGTTGGACGGGCCGACGCCGATATTGATCAGGGTAATGCCCTGGCCGGTACGGGAAATCAGGTGGTAGGCCGGCATCTGGTGATTCTTCCAGGCCAGATCGGACACGGCCTGGTCCGGCGCGGTGGTTTCCGGCGTGATATAGATGCCACCGGCGCTGGACAACGCAATATAAGGGCTGGCCGGATCGGCTATCTCGGCGCAGGCCCAGCGGACAAACTCATCCACGTAGCGGGTGTAGTTGGTGAACAGCACGAACGGCTGGAAATGCTCCACCGGGGTGCCGGTGTAGTGCCGCAACCGCGCCAGTGAAAAATCGGCCCGCAATGCGTCGAAGTGTGAAAGCGGGAAAGTGCTGGTGGCGTTGAACAGACCGTCAGCGGTTTCGTCACCAATTTGCGCCAATTCGGTGGTAGGGAAATGCTGCGCCAGACTGGCACTCATCGAACGATCCAGCATCAGATTGGAACCGTCGATCACGTATGGGAAGGGGATTTCCTGTTGTGATGGCCGCACTTCAATATGTGCATCATATTCCCCCGCCAACAGGGTCAATTGTTCGGTCAGATAGTGCCGAAACAGCTGTGGTCGGGTAATGGTGGTGGTGTAGCAGCCGGTATGGGTGAAGCGGCCGAAGGCGCGGGTCTTGGTCTGACCGGACGATTTGCCATCCCAACTGACTCGCAGTTCAGGGTAAACAAACAGCCCTGCGGCGCGGGTCTGCGCGTCGGGTAGCCCGCCGTGACTGATAAAATCCCCAACCGCCTGGCGCAGCGCTTCAACCGAGGCTTCATACAGCGCTTCCAGTTGTTCAATCGCCTGAGCGGGGGTGAGGCCGGTGCCGGATTGCTGACTGCTCATACTCTCTCCTGGGTTCTCCCGGCTCTGCGGCGGGAGGCATGCGGATGCCGATATCAATTCACAGCAACAGGTTAGCTGAAGATGGGCGCAAAAGCTTTGCAGAAATAGAACCGGAGGAAAGAAAACGCAGCGTTCAAATCTGCGCCCGGTAGATTTGCTGTTGGGGGCGAATAAATTCGCCCCCAACAAGGAGATGATCAGGAAGCGGGGGCGGCCTGTTCGACCTTCAGCGAGACCAGGCCAATACCCAGTTTTTTCGGTATAAAGCCCCCGCTGGCACCTTCCTGCGGCTCGGTCGGTGCCGGTGGCGTGATGCTGATGTTCTGCGCACCGCCGGGGTTGTCGAAGCGCAGGGTCACGGTGGTGTCCTGCTCAGTGAGCGTCACAAACTGCTCCTGATCCCCAACGCGTACCGAGATCGGCTCACCGACATTTTTGCCGTAAGCGCGTGCGCGCAGCACCAGATCGAAGGCGGATGGCAGTGGGTCAACGTAGTCAATGTTCACCGTCGGAGCCAGATTGGCGTCTGACCAGCGGCCCCAATCCTCGATGCTGGAAACGCCGGTGATGGCCTTCACCTGTTCCGGCATCCCCGGCAGCATAAAGGCGATGGCATCCGCGTGATATTTAACCGCGCTGTCGTCCACTTTCAGCCGCTCGACGGCCTGTTGGTAAGCGGCAACGCTGTCCGCTTCTGGCGCAGTAAAGTTGACCTTGCCGCGATAACTGCCCGCTTTGGCCTGCACAATCTGCGGTGGGGCGGCCAGATTGCCGGAGGCGACGCAGGTTTCGGTGCTTAGCGCCAGTTCCGGTGCCCACACCCGACCGATTTCATAGCACTTGTCGACCCAGACAAATTTTTCACCTGCTCCCAGACCGGCCAGCTGTTTCTTCAGCGGCGTGGACAGGTAGACGTTAAACATTGGCTCAATTTTGTTGTCCGTTACCTTCAGGATAAACGGCACCTTAAAGGTGATGCCAGAGAAGGTAAAACGGCTGCCCTGGTCGTCCAGACTAAAGTTGCTAATGCTGTTGGGGAAGCCCCATTGCTTCACCACCGCCGGTTTCCAGGCGTTGATCTTTTCATCAATATTCAGGAACACGGTGGCCAGCGTTGGGCTGGACAGGCTGCTGCGGCCGAGGCCGATGTAGTTATCGCCGCCCATCACGTCCAGCACCGTGGCACCGTTGTCCAGCGTACTGCGCTTTTCGTTATGCAGCGCGGTCTGCGGGTGGGTGCCATCAATGATAAAGAACAGGTTGCGGCGTTTCTGTTTGGTCAGAATGTCATAGGCGGTGTTGTTCATCGCCAGATGATCTGAGGACACCACGATGACGGTGTTTTTGAAGTAGTCGGACGCTTTGATTTTGTCGATCAGCACCGCAATGTGCTGCTGGCTGCAGGCCACCGCGCTCAGCGAACGGTTTTCCTTGTTCTGCCAACTGAATGACTTTTTGCTGCAACTGGCGGAAATGAAACCATCCGGATGATGGGTATCGACGGTCAGTGCAAACAGCGAGAACTTTTTATCCTGTTTCGACAGCTCGACAAACTTGTCGAACACCAGATCCAGCACGGTATCGTCGTACCAGCCCCAGTCATTTTTGTAGCTTGGGTCGCTGACCTGCCCGCGCAATTCCTTGAAGCCGTAAGCATGATCAAAACCGTGCGATTTCAGGAAGGTGTCCTTACCGGCAAAGGCCAATTCGGCACCCTGATAAAAGTAGTTGTCGTAACCGGCGGATTTCAGCACGTCGCCCAGGCAGACGTTTTCCGGATAAAAGGTGGACACCGCGCTGGAGGCGTTGCCATCAAAGGGGGCAAACAGCGGAATACCGCACTGTGAAGACACCATTCCGGCAATGGTATAGCCGGTGCCCGGCAACTGCTGGGTGTTGCTGAAGTCGATGCTGTTTTCACGGTGCTGATTCAGTTCATCGGCCAGGCCGGGGAAAACATCCTCATCCAGGTAGGTTCTTTCCAGGCTTTCGGCATAGATATACACCAGGTTCGGTGCTTTGCCCTGCACGCTCTTCTTCGGGGCTTTGTAGTAGGTATCAAAGTCGGCGGTGTCACCGCTAATCTGGCTTCTGACCAGCAGGGAAATATCCTGAAAGGCCGGGGTGGTGCCGACGGAAAACAGCGCCAGCAGCACGGCGATCACGCTATATACCACGCTGCTGCTTTTTGCCTTGCGCCGCACCAGGCTCCAGGTCAGCACGGCGAAGATCAGTGCCAATACCGCCAACAGCCCAATAAACGGCAGCAGGTATTTGCCGACGCCGGCGCCCTTCAGACTGCTGGTGAGGGTGTAGAGCACCGCATCGGTAATGCCGTCGCCGGTAAAGTAGTTACTGGCGATCAGCACCACGTTGAGGATCAGGTAGCTGCCCAGCAGCGTCAGCAGGGCGGCCAGCCACCAGCGGTTGGCGGCGGCCCGGGTCCGGTAGATGAGAATTGAGGCTAAGAAAAGTGCAAACGAAATTAATGCTGAAACCATCCACCGTACCCTGTCTGATTAAAAAGAAAATCTTAACTGCCCTGAGAAACGCGGCTGAACCGCGCACAGCGCGAAAGAGGAAGGGTATAGCGCATTGACCGCGACAGGGTCAATGCGTGTTTGCAGCGGCCCGGTGCGGCGGGGGGCGATTGGTCATTTTTGTGACAATACTGTGACACCCATCACGTCTGTAGGGGTAACAACGGCTGAAAGTTGCTCATCTGGCGTTGGGCTATAACATTAGTGAGTCACGTCGTTGTGGCGTATTGACGCTTTGTTCAGGAGAACAGCATGCACCTTATTCCCGCAGCCGTACTTGATGATCTTGCCCCACAG
Source organism: Serratia sp. BW106 (assembly GCF_002607755.1). Classification (NCBI taxonomy): domain Bacteria; kingdom Pseudomonadati; phylum Pseudomonadota; class Gammaproteobacteria; order Enterobacterales; family Yersiniaceae; genus Serratia; species Serratia sp. BW106. Next base: position 219,610 of record NZ_MCGS01000030.1, on the reverse strand, counting down.
GGTGTCCTGCGCGCGGCGATCAATCTTGGCAATCCGGTTTTGGCGCAGACGGGGCCGGATGGCGAGCCGCAGGGCGTATCCGTGGTTTTGGCCAGCGCATTGGCGCATGAACTGGGCGTGGCATTGGAGTTGGTGACTTACGACGCGGCGGGCAAGGTTTTCGCCGCGTTGGCAACCGCGGCCTGGAATGTGGCCTTTATGGCTATCGAGCCGGTGCGGGCGGAACAAATCGCTTTCAGCGCGCCTTATGTGATCATTGAAGGCACTTATTTGCTGGCACAGGCGTCACCCTGGCAGCAGGTGGCCGAGTTGGATCGGCCTGAGGTGCGCATCGCGGTGGGCAAGGGCGCGGCTTATGACCTGTATTTGTCGCGCACCTTAAAGCATGCGCAGTTGGTGCGAGCAGAGACCTCCGCCGAGGCGATAACCCTGTTTCTGGAGCAGGGCCTGGATGCCGCAGCAGGTGTGCGTCAACCCTTGCTGGCCGCCGCAGCGGCAAATCCGGCTTTCCGGGTGCTGGCCGGGCACTTCACCGCGATCCACCAGGCGATGGCAGTGCCGCGAGAAAAAACAGCCGGGGCGGCCTATGTGCGCGAATTTGTGGAGCGGTGCAAGGCGAACGGACTGGTGCAGCAGGCCCTGCAGCGCAGCGGCCAGGGGGATGTGACCCTGGCCCCCTCTGCCTGAGTCCAGTTAGTGGTAGGGGCGCTGCATGCCGCGCCCTTAGTGCAGCTCCACCGCATACTGCTCTATCGGGGTGATTTTCTTGATCAGCTTATTGTCGAACAGGAATTGTTCGTAGGCCTGATAGCGCGCTTTATCCAGCCTGGCCGGATCGCGGGCGAACAATGGCAGGCTGGCTTGCCAGGCCAGTTTGTTCAACTCGGTATTCAGTTCCGGGTGGGCCTTGGCGAACGCCAGCCAGCTTTCCTGCGGGTGGGCCTGCAGGTAGTCGTTGCCTTTTTTCAGTGCCACGAGGAATTTTTTGATTTTCGGCTCGGTCACCACGTCGCGATTGGCGACAATAATCAGCTCGTCGTAAGCCGGAACCCCGTAGTCTTCCACGTTAAACACCACCGGATCCTTGCCCTGCAGCTTGAGTTCCAGCGCTTCAATATTGCGATAACCGCCAATCACTGCATCAACCTGGCCTGCCATCAGGGCGCTGGTCAGTTGGAAATTAACGTTGATCAACTTGCCGTCGTCAGGCTTGAGGTGTTCATGTTTGAACATGGTTGCCAACGTGGCCTGTTCGATACCGCTGACCGAGTAGCCGATTTTTTTGCCCTTAAGGCCCGCCGGGGTGGTGATATTTTTATCCAGCGTAATCACAGTATTCAGCGGTGAATTAATCAGGGTGCCTACGCGCACCAGCGGCAGGCCCTGATCGGCGAAGAAATGCAGCTGTGGCTGATAGGTGATCGCCAGATCGGCCTGTTTTGCCGCCACCAGCCGCGGTGGCAGCGCCGGATCGGAAGGCGGCACGATCTTGACGTCCAGCCCTTCGGCCTTGAAGGCACCGATCTGCTCGGCCACCATAATCGGCGCGTGGTCAGGGTTGATATACCAGTCGAGCACCAGCGTCAGTTTTTCAGCGGCAGTGGCTTGCCCGGCCAGCGTGGCGCTAAGCATCAGGCCGCACAGGGTATTTTTAATCATGGTGGATCCCTTATTTTCAGTCATGTTCCGGCGCCCAGTTGATCAGGCGCAGCAGCAGCGCGTCCACCGTCACCCAAAGCAAGACGGTCATCAGCACCAGAATAAACAACGCGGCGAAACAGACGTCGGTCTGCATGCGCGCATTGGCGTTAAGCATCACGTAACCCAGCCCCTCCGCCGAGCCCACCCATTCGCCGATAATCGCGCCAATCGGGGCGACGGCAGCGGCCATCCGCAGCCCGGAACCAAAGGCCGGCAGTGCCGCCATCAGCCGCACGTGCCGCAGTTGGGCCCAGGGGGAGGCGCGCAGGGTGCGGGCCAGATCGAGATAATCGTTATTGACCCGGCGCAGCCCATCGAAGAAGGCCGAGGTGACCGGGAAGAAGATCACCAGCACCGCCATCACCACCTTGGCGCTCATGCCAAAGCCAAACCACAGCACCAGCAGGGGGGCCAGCGCAAACACCGGTATCGCCTGGCTGGTCAGCACCAGGGGCATCAGCCAGCGTTGTAGCCGTGGGGAATAAATCATGCACAGCGCCAGCACGGCACCGAGTAACACCCCGGCCAGCAGGCCGCAGGCGATCTCGGCGGCGGTGATCAGCGTGTGATAAGCGAGGTAGGCCCGGTCATTCCACAGCGCCTGCGCTACCGCAGAGGGGGACGGCAGCAAAAAGGCGGGAATATCACCCAAAGTGACCAGCCCCCACAGCAGTAACAGGCCGGCAAACACCGTCAGGCTGCGGCGCATCCGTGACAGGCGGCTTTCTACCTGCGGCGTCATCCGGCGGCCCTCACCAGTTGCAGCAGCAACTCGCTCTGGCTTTTCAGCAGTTGAGGATCGTCCGGTGCGCGCGGCGGCAGGCCTTCGATAATATGGCTATCGTCGATACCGGCGGGGGGGCGGGACAGCACCAGCAAGCGATGACTAAGGCGGCAGGCCTCCATCGGGTCATGAGTAATCAGCAACACGGTATGTTGCGCCAGCAGGTCGGCGGCCAGCGTCTGGATCATGGCGCGGGTTATGGTGTCCAGCGCCGAAAAGGGTTCATCCATCAGCACAATCGGCTGGCGTTCATACAGGGTACGGGCGATGGCGGCGCGCTGGCGCATGCCACCGGACAGCGCGGCAGGCAGAGTGTTGCCATAACCACTCAGCCCCACGCGTTCCAGCAGGTGCTCCGCCCAGGGGCGATCGGCCTTTTCACCGCGTAGCCGCGCGCCGAGGCTAATGTTCTGGTCAATGGTCAGCCACGGATAGAGCAAATCTTTTTGCCCCATATAGGCGATGCGCCCGGCAATCGGCTGGCCATCGCTGCCGATGACCGTACCGGAGGTGGGTTTCGCCAGCCCGGCAATAATCTTTAACAGGCTGGTTTTCCCCGCCCCGCTGGCACCGAGCAGAGCGACAAAGCTGCCGCCTGCGATATCAAAACTAAGCCGGTCGAAAATCACCTGCTGACCAAAGCGCAGGGTTAAATCCCGCACCTGAATACCCGGCCGGACGCCATCGTGCTGCGCATTGCCTATACTCATTGGGCATTCAGCCCCATTTGCCAGAAGGCGGATTCCAGCCGGGTGGCGGTGGTGAAAATCACCGACAGCTCGGCCAGGCGGCTCTCAGCCCCACGCTGGCGGCCAACGTTTTCCAGCAGGTCGAGTGCGGCCTGCACCCCGGCCAGATAGGCCGGATCGCCATAGTTGCGGATCCACGAGGCATAAGGATTAGCTTCCATCACCGTGGCGGGGTCGTTGAGCAGGCGCAGGCCAATCTCGGCATAGCCGGCGACGCAGGGCAGCAGGGCCGCCAGCAGATCCAGAGCATCACCGGCGTGGCCGATATCGAGCACATAGCGGGTGTAGTTGAGGGTTTCCGCCGCCTCGGGTTCGGCGGCAATCTGCGGCTCGCTCAGCCCCCAGTCGGCGCAGTCGGCGCAGTAGGCCAGATGCAAAGGCAGTTCGGCGACAATCGCATTGAGCGAGGCGGTGGCTGCGCGCATCTCCGGCAGGGTGCGCAGCTTGCTGACCAGCAGCGCGTAGGCGCGGGCAAAGTGGATCAGAAACAGATAATCCTGGGTCAGGTAGCGACGGAACGCGGGTTCCGGCAAGGTACCAGCAGCCAGTTGCTGAATAAAGGGATGAGCGACATAGTCCTGCCAGTGGCTACCGGCCTGTTGGCGTAGCCGACCATAAAGACCGTCGTCGAATTGGGGGGTAAACATGGGACCTCCAAAAGTTAAGTGGAGATCCGGGCGTGCTGAGGTAAGAACGGGCAATAACTGATGGTGTTATTGCCGACCCGTCCCTTCGCTGGCATGACCCAGATCAGGTTCAAAGGGTTCGGCTTACGCCATCTCAGCCCTTTACAGGACACCCCTCGGAGCAGCCTGTTATACGATATTTACTTTTTGATTACAATGCCCGGGCGGTGGCCACGGGCACCCGGCGTTAAGGTTTTTCCTAGCCGAAAACGGTTCGTTTAGTGCGGTCCAATACAATTTTCCTGGCTTGCAGGGGGGCATGTTTGTCACTGTATTCCGGTCATAATTCACTCTAAGGACACTACCCATGAAGAAAATTGGATTTCTCTCTTTTGGTCACTGGACGCCTTCGTCGCAGTCGGGCACCCGCTCGGCTGGCGATGCACTGTTGCAATCCATCGATCTTGCCGTCGCGGCAGAAGAGCTGGGGGCGGACGGGGCCTATTTCCGCGTACACCACTTCGCGCGCCAACTGGGTTCGCCATTTCCGTTGTTGGCCGCCATCGGTGCCAAAACCCAGCGCATTGAGATCGGTACCGGCGTGATCGACATGCGTTATGAAAACCCGCTGTATATGGTGGAAGACGCCGGCGCCGCCGACCTGATTTCAGGCGGGCGCTTGCAGCTTGGCATCAGTCGCGGCTCTCCCGAGCAGGTGATTGATGGCTGGCGTTACTTTGGCTATACCCCGGCCGAAGGCGAGACCGAAGCCGATATGGCTCGCCGCCACACCGAAGTGCTGCTTGATGCGTTGCGTGGCGAAGGGTTCGCCGAACCTAGCCCGCAGCCGATGTTCCCGAATCCACCGGGCTTGCTGCGGGTGGAGCCTTTCTCCGCCGGGCTGCGGGATCGCATCTGGTGGGGCGCCAGCTCAGACGCTACGGCCGTTTGGGCGGCGAAGTTGGGGATGAACCTGCAAAGCTCAACGCTGAAAAACGACGAAACCGGCGAACCGTTCCACGTGCAGCAAGCGAAGCAGATCCGCGCGTATCGCGAAGCCTGGAAGGTCGCCGGGCATAAACGGGAACCCCGCGTGTCGGTCAGCCGCAGCATCTTTGCGTTGATGGACCAGCGGGATCGCAACTATTTTGGCAATAGCGGGCAGGACGGCGATCAGGTGGGGTATATCGGCGATCAGACCCGGGCGATATTCGGCCGCAGCTATGCCGCCGAGCCGGAGCTGTTGATCAAACAACTGGCGCAGGACGAAGCAATTGCCGAGGCGGACACCTTGCTGCTGACCGTGCCAAACCAGCTGGGTGTTGATTATAACGCCCATGTGATTGAGTCGATCCTGACCCATATCGCCCCTGCGCTGGACTGGCGCTAATTAGGCCATAGCCAAAAGCCCGCCTGAGGTTTCTGCGGCGGGCTTGACTTATTTTGCTCAATTTGTATTTTAACGACATGCATACATTTCTGATTATCGTCCCTGAAGGGGGCATGTTGTTTGAGTCGGCGGGGATCGCCGACATCCTGATGCAAGCCAACCGCTTGAGGCCCGATGACGCGCCGCTCTACCAGATAGCGATAGTCACTACCCAGTCTCACCGCGTGGTGCATGGGTCCTCCGGCTTGAACCTGTTGGCAGACCATCGCCTTTGCGATCTGGATCCAGAACAAGCGCGTGACACCATCATCGTCACCGGCAAAGGGGCGACCGAGGAAGAAAGTGCTTTTGTGGTGGATTGGCTACGTCGTGCCGCACCCAAAGCGCGTCGAATGGCCTCCGTTTGTGGCGGGGCCTTGTTGCTTGCTGAAGCCGGGTTGCTGGATGGCCGTCGTGCCACCACGCACTGGCGGTTGCTGGACACCTTGCAATCTCGTTTCCCCAAAGTGCTGGTCGAAAATGGGCCGATCTATGTGCAGGACGGCAGTGTCTGGACCTCCGGCGGCGTCAGCTCCGGGTTCGATCTGACGCTGGCGCTAGTGGAAGACGATTACGGTTTTACTCAGGCCCGCGAAGTGGCGCAGGACCTGGTGATGTTTTTGCGTCGGCCCGGCGGGCAGGCGCAGTTCAGCCGTTACCCGTTAAATCAGGCTAAAACTCCCGGCCCAATCCGCGATCTCCAGTGCTGGATCCTGGAAAATCTGGCGGAAGATCTTTCCGTCGAGAAACTGGCCGAACGGGTTGCCATGAGTCCACGAAACTTTACCCGCGTGTTCACGCGTGAGGCCGGTATTCCTCCGGCCAAATTTGTCGAAGAAGGGCGTTTGCACAGCGCCCGACAGCGCCTGGAACAGAGCTCGGCAGGCATTGAGCAAATTGCCCTCACCAGCGGTTTCGGCAATAGCCTCAATCTGCGGCGTGTCTTCGAACGGCATTTGCAGCTGACCCCGACAGAGTACCGCGAACGTTTTCATGCACGTACTTTGGCCTAAATTGATCTGTAAACGTCATTTACGACACACATCCCTCAGGCTTAAATTGGCAGCAGAGCCAATAACGAAGGAGTAGATCATGGTCAAAGTAGGCATTAATGGATTCGGCAGGATCGGCAGGAATGTTTTGCGTGCGGCATTAGGTCGCGATGACTTTGAAGTCGTGGCGATTAACGATTTGACCGACAGCAAAACCCTGGCGCACCTGCTCAAATACGATTCGCTTTCGGGCACTCTGGCCGCCCAGGTTGAAGCCGGTGAAAACCAGTTGCTGCTCGATGGTCGTCCGATTCATGTATTCTCCGAAAGAGATCCGGCGGCCATCCCATGGAGCAGCGTGGGTGTCGAGGTGGTGATTGAGGCGACGGGTTTCTTTACCGACAAAGCCAAGGCTGAAGTGCACATCACGAAAGGCGGAGCCAAGCGAGTCATTATCTCGGCACCGGCCAAGGGCGACGACATTACCCTGGTACTGGGCGTTAACCACCAGCAATACGATCCGGCCAAACATTTTGTCGTCAGCAACGGCAGTTGCACCACTAACGGTCTGGCACCCGCCGCTCAGGTATTGCATCAGGCTTTCGGCATTGAATACGGCCTGATGAATACCACCCATGCTTACACCAACAGTCAGGCATTGCATGACCAACCGGAAAAAGACTTACGCGGTGCCCGCGCCGCAGCAGAGTCGATTGTGCCTTATTCCAGCGGCGCGGCCAAAGCGCTCGGCAAGGTGATCCCGGAGCTGGAGGGCCGTTTGACCGGTTACTCGCTGCGGGTGCCGGTACCGGTGGTGTCTATCGTTGACCTGACGGTCACGCTGAAACGTGAGGTGACGGTGGAAGAGATCAACGCTGCTTTCCGCCAGGCAGCCGAATCCGGCCCTCTCAAGGATATTCTTGGCTACAGCGATGAGCCGTTGGTGTCGAGCGACTACCGTGGCGATCCACGCTCTTCCGTGATTGATGGGCTTTCCACGCTGGTCATTGGCGGCAAGCTGGTCAAGATCCTGGCCTGGTATGACAACGAGTGGGGCTTCTCTAACCGGCTGGTGGATCTGGCGGTATTGATGGATAAACGCGGGTTATAGACGAGTAGGGGCGCTGCAGGCTGCGCCCCGATGTTGAAATCCAGCCAATTTACAGCTGCGCGATGCGCATTAAATCTTGTTTGGCTCCTGGCGCGACCGCCAGCACCGGCCCGCCGTGCAGCAAATGTTCCCCTTCGGTGTTAAATGCATGGGTCCAGCCACCGGCTTCGTTGACCAGGCAGTAACCCGCCAGACAATCCCAGGCATGCATATAAGGTTCGTAATAACCCACCAGTCGTCCTGCGGCCACCCAGGCCAACATCATGGCGCCGGAGCCGTTGCGGAAGAAATTGCCACCGACCGCAGTGATCTGGGCAGCGATTTCCCCAACGCGTTCCGGTGTCACATAGCTGTTGGCACCAAAGCCGGTGACGTGGTTTTGCATGGTGCGCTGTGGATCCACCTGCAGCGTTTTACCGTTGAGGGTGGCACCCGCGCCGCGCGCCGCGACAAAACACTCCTGCTGGCAGGGGGCGACGATCACCCCGATCACCGGCTCACCCTGATGGATCACCGCAATCGACACGCACCAGTTAGGCATACCGTTAACAAAGGGGCTGGTGCCGTCGATCGGGTCTACCACCCAGGTGTAGCCAGAATCACCAGGCTGCAGGCCAAATTCTTCTCCCAGAAAGCCGTCGTCCGGGAACTGGCGGGCTATCTGCTCGCGGATCAGCAGTTCAACTTCGCGGTCGGCGATCGATACCACATCTTGCGCATCGCGTTTGGTTTCAATCACCAGGCTTTCGCGGCGGTTAAAATAGTCCAGCGCTTTGTCGCCCGCTGCTCGTGCCGCCTGTTCGGCCAGCGTCAAACGCTGGGAAATGGACTGATTCATCTTTGCTCCTTAAGGTATTGAGGTTCACTGGGCAATCAGCACCAGTCCCTGAGATTTGAAATCAATGGCCACGCGGGTGGTCGGCGTCAGCTGGCGTTCCATCTGCACATCGACAATAAACAGCGCGCCGAGATCGGTTTTCACTTCATATTCGATATGGTCCCCCAACCAGGCGCTGTGGGTCACTTCACCGTTTAATGCGCCGCTCTGCTCGGGCTGTAAGGTAATAAACTGTGGCCGCACCGAAAGCTGCGCAGCGCCGGGGCGCGCTTTGGCACCCGGTACCCGGTACTGACGGCTGCCGAGGGTGATCAGCGCTTCGCCGTTGTCTACCCGCTCAATGTCGCAGGGCAGGATGTTAGCCTCACCCATAAAGTCGGCAATAAACACTGAAGCCGGCGAGTGATACAGCTCCTGAGGCGCACCCTGTTGAGCAATATGCCCTTCTTTCATGACGATAATCTTATCGGAGACCGCCAGCGCCTCTTCCTGATCGTGAGTGACATACACCGCGGTGAAGCCGAGGCGCTGTTGCAAATCGCGGATCTCGGTGCGCACTCGGCGACGCAGCCGTTCGTCAAGGTTGGATAAGGGCTCATCGAGCAGCAACACCTGAGGTTCCAGGACCAGTGCGCGCGACACGGCGATGCGCTGCTGCTGGCCGCCTGACAGTTCGGCGGGCAGGCGTTGGCCCATATTTTCCAGCCCAACCAGTTTTAACCCTTCGCGCGCCCGATCCTGCGCCTCTTTACGTGACAGCCCGCTGGCCAGCAGGCCGTACATGACGTTGTCCAGCGCGTTCATATGCGGGAACAGCGCGTAGGACTGGAACACCATGGCGACGTCGCGCTCATTGGCCGGCAGATGGGTGACGTCTTTGCCGCCAATCAGAATACGCCCCGAGGTCGGGTGCTCCAGACCGGCCAACAGGCGCAGGGTGGTGGTTTTGCCACAGCCCGAAGGGCCGAGCAGCGTCACCAGCGTACCGGGTTCGACGGTGAGCGAAAGGCCGGGCAGGGCGGTGAAGTCGGCAAACTGTTTGGTGACGTTTTCAAACACCACCGAGCCGGAACGAATGGCGGTCATAGGGCATTCTCCTGATGTAAGGCCGCGGGTGGCGTCACCGGCGGAGTGGCAGTGATGGCGCGGCGCAGGCGACGTTCGCCAACCAGCAGCTGGAAGGTGAGGATCACCGCCAGCATCACCACGATAAGTACCGAGGAGTAGGCGATAGCCACGCCGTATTCCCCGTTTTCGACCAGCCCGACGATGTAGGAAGTCGCCATGTTGTATTGAGCGCTGACCAGGAAGATCACCGCACTGATCGAGGTAATGGCCCGCACGAAGGCATACACCAGTGCTGCGCTGATGGCGGGTTTCAGCAGCGGCAGGATCACTTTGCGCAGGGTGCGGAAACTGCTGGCGCGCAGCGTCAGCGAGGCTTCATCCAGGCTGCGATCCAGTTGGCTCATGGCGGCGATCCCACCGCGTACGCCGACCGGCATATTACGGAACACAAAGCAGGCCACCAGGATCAGCGCAGTACCGGTGATTTCCAGCGGCGGCAGGTTATAAGCCATGATGTAGCTGACGCCGATCACCGTGCCGGGGATGGCAAAGCTGAGCATCAACATAAACTCAAAGGTCTGACGACCGGCAAACTTCTGCCGCACGATCAGCCAGGCGGTGAGCAGGCCAACGATGGCGGTAAGCGGCGCGGCGATCAGCGCGATCTCCAGGGTAGTCCAGAACGAGTTCCAGGCGACGCCGGTCCAGGCTATCTGGCCGTTGTTCCACTGGAAACCGAAGGCGCGGGCGTAATGCCCCAGCGTCAGGCTGTTATCCAACCCCCATGACTGGACAAAGCCGCCGATCAGGATCATGCCGTAAACCACCAGCGTGAACAGACCCCAGGGGATCACCAACGCGTACACGCCATAGCGCAAGCCGCGTGGCAGCCCGCAGTGCGTGCCGGAGTCCCCTTTGCCGGTGACGGTGGCGAAGTTTTTCCCTGCCAGCCACAGGCGCTGCAAAATAAAGGCGCTGAGGGTAAAGCACAGCAGGATGATGGCCAGCACGGCGGCGCGGCTTGGATCGTTCTGCGCCCCGACCACCGAGAAGAAGATCTCGGTCGACAGCACGCCGTGGCTGCCCCCCAGCACCATCGGATTACCGAAGTCCGCCATGCTTTCGATAAAGCTGATCAGGAAGGCGTTGGCCAGGCCGGGTGCCATCAGCGGCAGTGAAACATAGCGGAAAGTGCGCCAGCGGTTAGCGCGCAACGTCTGTGAGGCTTCTTCCAGCGAGGGACTCACCCCTTCCACCACGCCAATCAGCACCAGGAAGGCAATCGGGGTGAAGGAGAGCACCTGAGCAATCCAGATGCCGGTCAGGCCGTATAACCAACGGCCGGGCTCGATGCCAAACAGGCTGGCGAGCAGTTCGGTGACCACCCCGGCGCGGCCAAATAGCAGCATCAGCGCCAGGCCAATCACAAACGGCGGCGTGATGATCGGCAGTATGGTCAGCAGGCGCAGCCCTTTTTTGAACGGCAGCGGCGTGCGGGTGGCGGCCAGCGCAAAAGCCAGACCGAGCAGCGTAGAGCCGCTGGCGGTCATCAGTGCCAGGGTCAGGGTGCGCCAGGCGGTACCGCAACTGCCACCCTTCAGGCAGCCGAGGCTCCAGATGGCCGGATCCTGCATATTGGCGATCAGCCCGTCGGGCTTAAACGACCCATCCACGTCCTGTACCGATGAGACAAACATGCTCAGCACCGGATAAAGCACGAAGGTGGTCACCAGCGCGACCAGCAGCACAATGGCGGCCACCACAAAGGCATCCCCCTTCAGCACGCCGCGTTCGGCCAGCGCAAAAGAGAGCAGCAGCAAAAAGGTGGTGATCAGCAAAATGGCACCGGCGCCAAAGGCGGGTTGGCCGTCGCTGAGCGCGCCAAACAGCTGTTCGCTCCACTGCCAGTTCCAGCCGCTGTAGCCAATGGCATGGCCTTCAAACAGTAAAAACAGGATGCCGATGACGCTGGCCCCCATCAGCAATTGCGAACGCAGGCGACTCACCGGCAACAGACGAGCCGGTGCGCAAACCAGTAGCATCAGCAGAGCAATCAGCAGCCAGGGCCGTTGAAAGGTGATTATTTGCCACAGCGCAGGCGCGCTTGCCTGATCCTGCCACAGCGTACCGAGCCAGCCAAAGTCGAAGAACCCGGCTTCCTGGCTGTACCACGGCAGCAATAACACGGCCAGTGCGCCCAGCACGAGGGCCCCGTCAAGGCGGCGGTTTTGAGCATTCATCGTAACCTCGAGAGTTCATATTTCCGTTACCGCGCTTTGTACAGGCGAGGGTTGCCTCGCCCGGTTTATCGCAGAGCGCGTCACATACGGGAGGAAAAGGGCGTAAATTATTGGGCGCTGGCGCCGATCTCTTTATCCCAGCGGCTGAGCAGTGCCTTGCGTTTTTCTGTCGCGCCGTAGGTTTTAAAGTCGTAATCGATCAGTTTGATGTTCTCGAAGCGTGGCGCATATTCGGAAATCGCCGCGTTGCGATTGGACGGCAACTGGAAGGATTTGGCGTCTTTCATGTGTGACTGGGCATCGGCACTGAGCGCCCAGTCGTACCACACCTTGGCCTGGTTGAGGTTGCGTGCGCCTTTAACGATCGACATCGAGCCAATTTCAAAGCCGGTGCCTTCGCAAGGGGCGACCGCCTTGATCGGGAAGCCATCGACCTGCATCGCGACGGCATCATGCATAAACACGATACCGACGGTGGTTTCACCGCGAGCAGCCGCTTTCACCGGCGCGGAGCCGGATTTGGTGTACTGTGAAATATTGGCGTTGAGCTTTTTCAGGTAGTCGAAGGCCGGCTCCTCACCCATGATTTGCACCAGTGTGGCGAGGGTGTTGTAAGCGGTGCCGGACGAGTTCGGGTTGGCCATCTGGATCTCGCCTTTGTAGGCCGGATCCAGCAGGTCACTCCAGCAGGCCGGAACCTTGAGTTTTTTCTCCGCCAGCAACTTGGTGTTGTACCCCCAGCCCAGCGCCCCAGCGTAGACACCGACGGTGCGGTAGCCGGCACTTTCTGCCTGTTTACGTGCCCAGTCGTGCTGTTGATCAAGCAGCGGGGATTTATAGGGCTGGGTTAAGCCTTCGTCGGCGGCCTGCATATGCGGATCGCCAGTGCCGGCCCACCAAATATCGGTGCGTGGGTTACGGGCTTCGGTACGAATACGTGCATAGGCTTCCCCGGCGGAGAGGCGCACCATACTGACTTTGATATCCGGGTGTTGTTTCTCAAACAGATTGGTCATTTGCTCGCAGACCACGACGTCGGCGGAGCAGATCATATTCAGTTTCCCGGCTGCGTGAGCAGGCAGGGCAGAGAGTGCAGAGCCGGCGGCGAGGACCGCCATCAGAGTAACGCGATGCATGGTGTTCTCCTTGGTTGTGTAGGGTGGCGATACGTTGTCGCCTATTCTTTTTGCACGTGTGTGCAAATAACTAGAGGATATAAATTGCGCTGTCAATCGCGCAGTGAAGCAATTCAACCTACTCATCACAAAAATGAAACATTTTGACCGACAAAAATTTGCACAGCTTTGCAAAATGCGGCAAACTTTTCTCAGAATGCGAAACGGATGGATGTGAAGATGGCGATGGACAAGGCGATGATCAGTGCGAAAGACGTAGCGGAGTTGGCCGGGGTTTCCCGCTCGGCGGTTTCACGGACTTATACGCCCGGTGCCAGCGTGTCGGCGGCCACCCGCGAAAGGGTGATGCGGGCGGCTGAAGAGCTGGGATATCACGTTAACCATTTGGCGCGGGGATTGGTGCGTAACCGCAGCGGTATCGTCTGCCTGATCGTTTCGGAACTGGCGACCCCCTATCGGGCCAGCCTGGTCCGCTTGCTGACCCAGCATTTGCAGGATGCGGGCAAGATCGCCATGTTGATTAACACCGATCGCTCCGATGACAGCGTCTCCCAGGCGTTGCAGCAGGCGATCAACTTCCGTGCCGATGCTTCCTTTGTGCTTTCCGGCATGCCGGACAGCGCCATTGCCCGCCTGTGCCATAAACACGGCCAGCGGCTGGTGCTGATCAACCGTAATGACACCTTGCCCGGCTCACTCAGTATCCGGCTGGATAACGAAGAGGCGGCCGGCAGGGTGGTGATGGCGTTTGCCCGAGCGGGCTGCCAACGCATCGCTTTTGCCAACTCATTGGCCGGGACGCCCAGCCTGATGGCGCGTGAACGCGGTTTTCTGCAAGCGGCGGAAGCGGCGGGGCTGCAGGTAAGCGTCGAGCGCTTTGGCACGACGTCGTATGAGAGTGGTCAGATCCTGGCGCACCGGCTGTTGACCCGTCGCGAGCGCCCCGATGCGGTGTTCTGCGTCACGGATTTATTGGCCTGCGGTTTTATGGATGAGGCGCGCCACCGCTTTGGACTGCGTATTCCAGAAGATCTTTGCGTGGCGGGCTACGACGATATTCCCCAGGCGGCCTGGTCCTCTTACAACCTCACCACCTTTACCCAGCCGGTGGCGTTATTTGCTCAGGATTCGGTTGCCTGGCTGATGGCGGAAGAGAAGAAAGAGGAGAGTATGATGCCGGCGCTGGGCCACGAGATGCCGGGTGAAACCCGGCTGTACCATGCCGATTTTGTCTGGCGCGGGACCATACGGGGAGGATGACCCATAGCAAAAGACCCGCCTAAGTTTCCTTAAGCGGGTCTTTCGAATTTGGCTCCTCTGACTGGACTCGAACCAGTGACATACGGATTAACAGTCCGCCGTTCTACCGACTGAACTACAGAGGAATTGTCTGAACGGGGCGCATCATATCCAGCCACCCAGAATGTGTCAACGCTAAAATCGCCGATTCGGTGCGACTGCTCAGCATCTGAGCAATGCGGGCCGACTTATGGCTGTTCTGCACCATCTTCGGCCTGCAACCGCTGCAAGCGTGCCAGCGGATCCTGTTTATAGAAGCGGCAGAAATGCTGGTACAGCAGTGGGAAACGGTTGGCCAGTAGCTCGGGCGCACTGAAAAAATACTCCGACAGTACCGCAAAACATTCGGCCGGATCGGTGGCGGCGTAGGCGTCCATGCTGGCGGCCTCTTCGCCAACCATGTCGATCTCATCCTGCAGATTTTCCATCGCGGCATGCAGGTCATGTTCCCAGGCAGCAATATCGCGCAGCGGAATCGGTGGGATGCCGGTGGCGCTGCCGCCGTTGCGCATATCCAGCTTGTGCACCGCTTCGTGGATCACCAGGTTAAAGCCGGAGAGATCAAAAGAGTCCTGCACATCCTGCCAGTTAAGCACGATAGGCCCCTGTTCCCAGCTTTGACCGGACTGCACCACCGGCCCGGAGTGAACCAGGCCGAAGTCGTCCTGCCATTCGTCTTCCACCACGAACGGCGTAGGGTAGAGCAGGATCTCATTGAAGCCGTCGAGGCACTCGGCCCCCAGTTCCAGCACCGGCAAAGCGAACAGCAGGGCAATACGTGCCTGCATTTGTGAGGTCAGCACCAGCCCCTGCAAGGGGACAATGCGTTTTAGTTGTAAAATTTGCCCGGCAACGGCAATCAGCCGCTGTTGTTCCTGCTCATCCAGTGGAGAGAGCAGGGGAATAGCCAGCGCGTCTTGCCACTGGGCAAGCGTTTCCGCCTGCGGTTGATGCGTTTTCCACGGCCATTTAATCATCGGATTGCTCGTTAAGTCGTCACTTGAACATTCGGCAGGAGGCTAACCCTGTAAAAATGCCGCAAAAAGGGGCATGATAGCAAGCACTTGAAGGAGAGATGCCGGAGCGGCTGAACGGACCAGTCTCGAAAACTGGAGTAGGGGCAACTCTACCGGGGGTTCAAATCCCCCTCTCTCCGCCATTATTCAAGCACTTAGCTAAAATTCTTTCAACGATCCCCGTCACACATAATTTACTCACGCATAGTCAGACTCATGGTTAGTTTTTTACATAACTCTATTCATTGGTTAAGTATCCATCGAATGGGGTGTTCCTGTCATAGTCTCCTCACCTGTATCATCGATATCGATTATTTATTTTTGTTGTTTGGGCTCCAGGCAAAAATATCTCAGTAGTGGTCGTTTAACACTAATGCGACTATACGGTTGTTCATGTTTTTCGAGTGAATTAAAAAACAACTTAATTGAGAGGATAAATATATGGCTGATACTATTCTTGACTATGTTACGCCAGAAATGTTTGGTGCGGTGGGTGACGGTATTGCAGATGATACTGCTGCCTGGCAAACAGCAGTATCTAAGGAAGTTGACATTCATGCAAACTCACAAGCTAGATATTTAATTACATCGCCCATTAAACTTCCGTACATGAATGGATATCAATTGATCGAGGGCAACAATTGCACATTGATTACACTTGGAAATTATAGTCCTTTTGGTCAGCTTAATGGAAATGGTACGACTCAGGTTGTTACAATAAGAAAGAATTTTCAAAATATTTTTGCTATTGGTGGAGTGAATAAAAATACCGCGTGGGATAATGCGTCCTCTGCGGTTTTTTTGTCATTCTCATATGGGTATGCGAAAAATATAAATGCCATTGGTTTTTGCAATGCATTACGGGCATACGGGCATACATGGGCCGAAAATATCTTTGGCGATGACTTACGTAACGCACTATGGAGCGCTTACGCTCCTGGTTACAATTCGATATCGAATTCTCGCTGTGGCTGGTGTTCTGGGGATGGCATCATCATAAAAGGTGAGCATACATATGTTGATAACATCCATTTTGAATATGCTGGTTGTATCAGTCTGGAGAATGAAGACGGTACGACTGCAAATCGAGGTGTAGTGATCTCTTCTGGAGCAGATCTTAACCCTGCACAATATGTATCTATTAGTAATATAACTTGTCAATATTTTGGTGCTGGTGCTATAAACCTCAATGCAAAAAACCTTTCAATAGGCGGCGTAATGAGTTTTGGCAGTATTTACGAGGAGAACTTTCTTGCGAGTAAGTCTACTTCGGCAATCTGGTTAAGCGTTAGCGACAGTGATATTGGTGATATTAAACTTGGGAATGTATATGCAGGGGTTGGCGTTAACGCTAGAACAAATAATACAAGAATCGGGACCATAGATATAAAATCAAAAATGCCAGTGGCTGGGGCTATTTTGTTAAGTGTTACTGATTCGATAGACTCTAAAATTGTAGGGCTTGAGATTGAAGGGGTTATTTTTCATGGTCAAAGTACATTAAATGATGATATCTATCTGAATAGTGAAGGTGTTCGTATTGGCCGAATATTTGTCAATTCATTAGCTAATCAACAGGGCGGGAATTCAGTTAATTTCGCCAAAGCATGCCGGGTTGATAGTCTGTATTTGCAAGCAACGACATCTTCTTCAAAAAATAACATCTGTTATTTTTCTGCACCAGCGTCTGTAGGTACTTTGGAGATAATTCGAGTTTACGGTTCGGCCATAGTTGTCGCTTCTGACATAGTTCCTGATATCGGTAATGTTTACATCAGGAATAAACAAGGTATAGCTGCACCAATAAAAATAATTGGCTCGGGAAATCAAACTCATTATTGGGGAAATGTATATATTCTTGGCGTTTCCATAGCTCGGCCTACGGTGGCGGGAACATTGGTGATGCAAGGATATTCAGGGCCTTCATGGCGACTCAATGATACTGAAATTGCAGGGGCGACGTCTTTTCCTGAAAAAAAATTAACCGTGTTGAATAATTAATCAATAGCTCCGTTCTTTGGTTGGTAACCTGTTTAGAGCGGGGCATATTGAGCACTTATTTTCAGCTCGAGTAGCTACAGCTAACCACTGTTAAGTAGCCAGTACATTGCCGTGGTGCCATAAAACGTTTCCTATAACACCAAATTATCGAGAAAGAAATTATATCTTTGAAATCAAAGGTTCAAGTGATATTTAATAAGCATGCTAATTAGTATGGAAATAAACCGGAGGAAGAAATGTTGGCGCATTTATTTTTACGATAATTTTATTGATATAGGTTTTCTATGCATTGTAAAAAATAAAATAATCAATTTATTGTGTTAGTAATACTCAATTGAGGTTTAATGTTGCTTATTAAATCGATGAACGAGCGCTAAAGATACCATCAACAATAAAATAGGTGGGGCAAGGGTCGTTAATTGAACGTTGAGAGAAAACAGCAATCCAAGGTTAAGAATTATCTGGTATATGATATACGTAAGCAGTCCAACAATGACACCAATGGCTAACCGGCTACCCAACCCTGGCGCACGGGGAATACTGAAGGTGAATGGGATGGCTAATAAAATCATGGCCAGGACTAAAATTGGGCGGCCTAGTTTTTGCCATAAAGCGATCTGATATTCATTGCTGGGTTGCTCTGAATTTTGCAGATAATGAATGTACTGCTTCAGTTGTTTGCTAGAGAAGCTATCAACAGGCATGGTCAGGCCTTTCAGGTTCATCCCGGCAAATAGAGATTGCCAGGGTAAATCATCATAGGTTTGTACGACTTCTTTCTTGTTTTTCCATTGTTTTTGCATGACTTGATGCAAGGTCCACAGTCCGTTATGGGCGGTGGTAGCCTTTTCAGCGTAAACGTAGGATTCAAGGGTGAGGTCGGGTTGGTAGCGAAATATCTCAATCCCGACGGGTTGGTTTTGCTTATCCAGGGATTTTACGGTAACAAATTCATTGCCACTTCTGGCCCACAAGGCATTGCCGGAGTCAGCGCCGTTATTGGTTTTAGCCAGGGCGGTGTCTTTAAGTTCCTGGGCCTGTTGCTGCATCGGTGAGGCTACCCACTCGTCGAGAGCTCCTAATGACAGATTGATAAAAAGGCCGGCATAAAGAGTCACCAAAGCAATTTTGAATATTGAAAAGCCAGCGGTACGCATCGCCGTCAATTCAAGCGTTTTTGACAGTTGTCCAAGTCCGACGATGCCACCCAGCAAGGCGATAAACGGGCCGAGATCAACGAGGCTTCTGGGTAATGTCATTAACACAACTAACAGAGCCTGAGTCCAGTGGTATCCATTGGGAGTGACGTCCTCTAGCTCGTTGATCAGATTAAAGGTGGTAAATAATGGAATTAACAATCCGGCAGCGGCTGCAAATCCGATAAAGAGATTACGGATCAAATAACGACTGAAGATGTTCATCGAAATGGTTTCCGTAGCAGTGAGAAATCACGCGCAATTAGAATTAACAGGCCAATGGACATTAATGTCGGGACTAACCAGACACCTGGAGTAATGGGAAGAGTACCGTTAGCCACCAACGTACGGCAGATATTCCCACCATAAAAAATAGCGGTAAATAAGAGCGTGAGGGGGAGCAGTGTTGTATAGCGACCCTGGCGAGGTTTTATGCGGCTTAATGGAATCGCCAATAACACCATCAGTAGGGTGCTGATACCACGACTTTCCCGCCATTGTAATTCCGCCCTGTCCGCAGGGTCAGTGGAGCGTGATAACGCTGCCAATGATGCTGATTTCCGCTTGACTTCTATGCTTTCAATAAAAGGTTTAAGCGATATTTTTAAATTATTATAATTCTGCATGTTATCATCTGTGCCTTGGCGATCTAACACATAGGCGGTTCCGGATTTTAGCATCACGGAGGGGCTTGAAGGTGAAGGATCTATAACTTCAACCGAATGAGCCCGATATAAACTGGTGTTGTTGGTCGAGCGTGAATAAATCAATGCGTCTGTAAGATGATTTGACGTTGGGTCAATACGAGAGGCGAGGATCATTCTGCCGCTGCCATTAACGTTAAACTTATTCGCCTGCAGATGACTCACGTCCAGCACGGATTGTGACTGTTGTTCCAACTGATAAATATTGGCGTAAGCCCAGGGTCTGCCGTACAGAGAAAGAAGTGTTACTAACAGGGCCAGAGGAATGGCAAGAACCAACACCGCTTTGTATAGCCGCCATGGGCTGGCGCCAGAGGCGTGAATGGCGGTTATTTCAGAATCGCTGTAGAGCTGGCCCAGCGCAACCGCGACGGCAACATAAAGGCCTACTGGTAGAAGCATCTCCAATGCAATCAATATCTTATAAAAGACAACATCAAATACGATTTGCAGAGCCAATGTCCCATTGGCAGCTTCTGTGAGATACCGTTGGGCTGAATAGCTGGCAAACATAAAGATGAGAAAACCCACGATGATCATCACTAATCGGCGGATTTCAACCATGATATAGCGCTCAATCAAAGCCATAAGCTAGTTATATCCCTTAATATCAAACGCATGTTTGCTGAGAAAAGGCCCGCTTCCAGCACGTTTTTCTTCATGATTTATCATTGGCAATCAGCTTTCGCAGCAGGGCGATCACCTGATTAACCTCATCCGGGGTCAGAGCTCCATCTTTTGCCCATTGGACGCGTCCTGCTTTATCCAGTACCACAATTGTTGAACTTTCTTCTGGCAGCTTCCAGGCGTTATGGACCAGCCCATGACTATCGACAATGAATTGTGCCCAGGGATAATGCCTTTTGTTTTTCTCAATTTTACTGCGCACGAAGAAGCCCGAGCCCGGAATTGCATCGTCAGTATTGACGATAGTGGTCGGCTGAAAACGGTCGTTCGGAAAATTTGCTTCCTTGACGGCGGTAATCAGCATTGAGTTTTTCTTCTTGGCAGAGGTGCGGCCGGCGATGCACTGAATGACGCGAACTTTTCCTGTCAGTTCTGAACTACCCCATTTCTTATAGCGAAAATTGTCATTTTCAAGCAGTAACTCTCCGCGATCGGCTATGACTACCGGTGCGACAGGTTCACCCTGAACAAAATTATGCGCTGATGTTACCAGTGGGAACAGCAGCAGCGAAATTGTCAGTAATCTACGTAACGTCATGAAAATAACCATAATGTATAAAAATTGTGGCTGCAGAGGAGGGTGGTAATCTCCCGTTGCGGCTAAACTTGCATAGGATATCGCTCGAGAAGTAACTCCAGACGTTGGCGAATATCGACATCCAGCATCGTTGGTTCATCATAGGATTTCCCCCCGGCCAGTTTATCCGCCACCATCACATCATGCCGATCTCCCATTAACCCATTAATAGCGGCCAAAAATCTGGAAATCTGACGGGCTTCCCGGTTGCTGGGATCTATAGATCTCAGCGTGTCGTAAAATGAGACTTGTTGGCTAATAATTTTCCGCACATCGTGGAACTGCTTTCCAGTGAGCTGTGGATCAGCAATTAGCCTCTGAAGTTCGCGCATTTGCTCCTGGCGATATGCAATAAAATTGCTCTCGGTTTCTAAGTGAATATGACGCAAAGCGTAATTCACCAGCGACCAAATCGGCTTGCTGAGGAGGATCCGGAGAATATTACCGTAGAGTTTAAGGTTTTCTTTATTGCCGTTGCGAAAAGCATCCTGAAAATGCCCAAGAACTACGGTTGTTAAGTGAAAGAGGTGACTGGAGTTATGCTTTTTGCTGTAAAGCCGCTGAGCAAAGCGTAAATGCTTATAACGCGCACGAATATACTTATAGCGCATACGCGTTGCTGCAGATAATTCTACATCTTTAAGAAAATCATTGACTAAGCGTAATAGCTCCTGTCGGGTGAAACCGTCCTGCCAAAACTGCAGACACAAGGCATAATTATCCTGAATGCTCTCATAGGAACATTGCAAGTCAATATGCTGAGGTAAATGGATATCCGCCTCAACGATGTCATCTGTCTCTACCGCAGTAAACAGTAATTGGATTGTTTCTGTTGAGAATTTTTTCCTGTTGCTGCTATTAGTCATTGATTACTCTCTCTGGATACATTGAATCCCAGTAAATAGCGATTACGGTAAGCACTTATAGTCGGAATTAGCGTCAACAAAACGTCTAGACATTGGCCTGCCAAATAAGCGAATGCCGCGCCTTGCACACCAAAGATATGAGACATGACGATTAAGAGCCCAATGTATGAGACTGCGGCGATGGTTTGCACTATCAAGAAAGCCCGCTGTTTACCTGCCATAAACAATAGGGACTCCTGAGGAAATCCCAGCATGGACACGATAATGGCACCCAGCATGATTTGGATTAAATCATAGGCTTGCAAGTACTGGTAACCGAAAACAACTGAAATTAATGGCTTACCAACGACGATCACCAGAAGGGCCACGGCGAGGCCAATACCCCCGGCTAACAATGCCGATCGGAGGCCCAGTAGCCAGGGTTTTGTCGTGCGGGGATCCAGGCGCATGATCTCAGGATAGAAGCTCTTTTCCAGCAACTTGGCCGGGGTGCCTGTGGCATCAAAGAAGGTCATTGCAATTTTGAACAACCCAGCCGCTGCCGGACCCAAAACGACGCCAACTAAAACGGTACTGCACGAGTTACGCGTAGCCCAAATCGTATGTGCAAAATTGGTTGTCCATACGAAATTCCAGGCTCCCTCTATGCGGCGTGCGGTCTTAAATAGCCGTGGTTTCAGCGCATTATGAATATCCCTGCGGCGTAATTCACGCGCGGCAAACCACCAAAACAGGGTTCCTCCGATTAAGTTGGAGGCATACCATGTGATGATAAAACCCGGGAATCCCAGGTCAAAATAATAAGACAGGACACTTCCGATCGCCTGCAAAAAGGGTTTTATAGCTTGCTGAACGGCAATCAGATCGAAGCGGTCAAACGCCCGTAAAATCCCCGTAGGGGTTGACGACGTCATGGACGGGATTAATGTGCAGTAAAGAATGGCGAGCCAAAAACTTTCCTCATCCAAGCCTAAGGCGTGAGAGAGGAAGGGGAGTAATAACATACCGCCAAGCACGGCAATGGTTCCGCTCGCGATATCCAGACCGAATGAAAATGAAATGACGTCACGAAAGCGTTGAATGTTTTGGCGTTCTAATGCGGGAGTGCCAAATTGAACAACGAATTGCCATGTCTGAAACTTGATAAAATCACTGATCGCTTTTGTATAAGCCTGAATGATTACAAGTACACCAAACATTTCGGGCGACATGCCTTTACCGGCACAAGAAAGCGCAAGTAACCCAAGCAATGCACTAGCCACACTGCCGGAGCCTAAATAGGCGGCGTTACGTAAGATGGAGCGAAAAGCACCATCGGAAAACCAATGCTTCATAGTCAAACCAGCCATACTAACCACATGTACCCACTCTGACTTGAGAATGAGTAATATTGTTGGGATCCCGGCATATAAGAGTGATTTCGCTAGCCGAGAGTGGAATGGGTACGCGATGGAAGCATTGAAACTGAAGTTATCGCATTCAGTGCTTTTTCCAGTACTTCATCGTAGGGGGCTTTGGCATCCAACTCGATAATTCTGGAGCCATTATACTGTAGCCGAACCATGGCTGAAATTTTGTCCTTCAGTTCTTCATAACTGTGGTCGGGCTTACGTGAAAAGGCGGTATCGACATCAATATCAAGACGAATGATAAGTTCGGGGCGGCATAAGGCCATCCGCTGATACAGTCGTCGTTCACGAGCCGCTAAACGAGTCATTAGCCAGCCCTTTGCGCGCTCCACACCAATGCCCGGTCCGTCATAGTAAAAACCGGAAATTTCTGCCTGTGGAAAACGATCGCTGATCACCAATACCCCACTCTGTGCCAGACGCTGTACTTTGCGTAAATTGGCCGCGCGCCACAATGAAAAACCGTACATAATCAATGCCGCCCAGAGTGCCGGTGGTTTATTGCTCATGCGCTGAGTCTTGTCAGATTTGGCGGCCAGGCGCCGTTCAAGCCATACGCCAATGAAAGGCAGGCGCTTAATTTTATCGCCATCCTCCCCGGAGATAAGCCCTAAATAACGACGCTGGGTTGTCCGGTATTTTTGCAGATTTTTGACCAAATCGGCGGTAAGCGTGGACTTTCCAGTGCCGTCGCTGCCTACCACCGCAATAAGGCCGGTAATGCATGCAGATGAGGGATCTTTTTGTGTATTTGATTTATTTTTTTGCATTTTTTTCAGCATGAAAAGATCATCAAAAGACTAAACCTCTGACGTCGTCAGTGAGGTTCGAATTGCACGCAGTGACTCATCGAGAATTTTACTCGCCGGCTCGCGCCCATCTAAATCCAGTATCTTTGCGCCATTAAACGTAAGGTGAGGGATGACGGCAATCTTTTCACGCAGAGCCGAAAGCTTATGATCGGGTTTACGTGAGTACGCGGTTTTTTCATCAATATCGAGACGAATCAATAAGAAAGGTGGATAAGACGCCATCCACTGATACAGCTTTTGCTCATGTTTTCTCAACCTTTGTACCCAACGATTACCGCCAACCGTTTTTGCAAGTTGCGGACCATCGAAACGAAAACCCGCCACTTCCGCTTGTGGGTAACGATCCGTCACCAGCAATTGCCCCTTGCGACTTTTCGCCAACATTCTGCGAAACTTATAAACTCGCCAATATGACAATAAAAAGATCACCAGCGCCGTTACATTGCCAGGAGGTGTTGAAGGGTGCTCATGAACACGATCAGACTTCGCCAGTAAATAACGACCAAAGGGTGTACCAATAATGGGCAAGCCGCTGATCCATTCTCCTATACGTCCCGAAGACTGGCCGAGATAAAGTAATTCCGTCGGCTCTTGCGCTGATAGATGATTGACCAGACTGGCAGCCAAAGTCGATTTTCCTGAACCATCACAGCCCGTTATTGCTATTACGCGCACAGGGGGATGATTAGCAATGGATATTGTCTGTTGACTCACAGTAATGGGTCCAATACAAAGAAACCATTGTATTGTAATCAGTCTTGGGTTCAAGGTATTTATTGTGCTCTATCTCGATAATTATCAAATTTATTTTTTCCGGTAATTACATTTCACCATGGTGGTCTTGTTTTTTTGTGCTAATTGTTACCGAGATTTACCCTATGGCTCTTATTGCTAATGAGATATCACAGTGACGGGGGAAGGAACGAGTGTATCATTATTTTCTTAATATTTTGTGTGAAATCTCATTGGATTAAGGATGTTTATTTCTTGTCGGGCTGGTCACGGCTTTAAGCGACTTTTTTCTTGCGAAATGGTACATTTTATCAGGTGTCTTAAAAGCGAGTCTTATTATGAATTCAAAATTACCGCCGCTGATTGCGGTTATTGGCAGTGATGGCTCTGGTAAGTCTACTGTCTGTGAATCTCTTATCGTTCATGTAAAAAAATACGGCCCGGCGGTAAGGGTTCATCTGGGCAAGCAGGCAGGAAATGTCGGACGTGCTGTTTCACAATTCCCACTCATGGGGAGTTTTTTTGGCAAGGCCATTGAACGTAATACAAAAAAAGTCAAATCCACCAAGGCCAGGCTTGGTTTATTGCCGGCACTGGTCATCATCACTTTCGTTTTACGTCGATTGATACGTTTTCGCCGAATGTTGGCTTTTCGTCGGCAAGGGCTCATCGTATTAACCGACCGTTTCCCACAGGTGCAAATCCCTGGCGGATATGATGGCACCGTATTTCCCGTAAATGTAAAAGGCAGCCGCTTTGTCAAATGGTTGGCGGGACGTGAGCGCGCAGCTTTCCAATGGATGGCAGATCATAAACCGGACTTGGTCATAAAGTTAAATGTTGATATTGATGTCGCTTGTGCGCGTAAGCCCGATCATCAGAAAGAGTCATTGGAAAAAAAGGTTGCCTTGACACCGCTACTCACTTTTGAAGGCGCGGAAATTGCAAATATTGACGCTAATAATTCGCTTGATGAAGTGTTATCTGACGCTAAAAAAGCCATTGATGAATTTATGGAAGCGCATGGATATCGCTATGCTGTCGAAAATGATTCAGTCGTAACCTACTAATTATCACCGGCCTTTCTGCCAGACAATTAAGAAAGGCCGGTATAATCTGTAATACCAAGAGAAGGGCATCATCTCTTTGAATATTAACCATGACTCTCTCATGGGCAATATGAAGGCGATTACTTTTTCAGTGCGGCAAAAGCCTGAATGATCGTATCAATCTCTTCCTCACTGTGTGCAGCATTAACGCTGCAACGCAGAAGCGTCATTCCTGACGGCGCTGCCGGTGGTAATACCAGATTGACATAAACACCCTTTGCGATCAGGTCGCGCCAGAAACGCAGGCCATCTTCTTTCGAACCAATCATGACCGGAACGACCGGGCTGATACGCGGGCCCAGCTCATAGCCCAGCGTGGCAAGACCCTGATAAAGCCGATGCGCGTTGCTCCAGAGTTTTTCCCGCAGTTCAGGATGCTGTGCGATCTTTTTCAAAGATGAGCGCACCGAAGCGATACTTGATGGTGAAGGTGAGGCGGTAAAAATATAGGGACGACTGCTGTAGCGCAGCACCTCCATTGCCTTGCTGCCGACGGCAAAGCCACCGATAGAGGCCAGGCTTTTACTGAATGTGCCCAGAACAATATCAACATCTTGCTCAACACCCAGCGCTTCCGCAAGACCGCGTCCGTTAGCCCCCATCACGCCAAATGAGTGAGCTTCGTCTACCAACAGATAACCGCCAAGACGCCGTTTGATGTCGACGATTTCGACCAGCGGAGCAACGTCACCCAGCATGCTGTAAATGCCTTCAACGATTATGATTGCCTCTCGAGCACGCTCGCCGAGGCGCACCATACGGCGCTCCAGATCTTTCGCATCATTGTGGCGGAAACGAATGATTTCAGCGCCGCCCAAGGCACAGGCATCATAAATACTCGCGTGGCTGTCTGCGTCTATCAGCACCACTGAGCCGGGGCCCGCTAGCGTGCTGATTACCCCGAGGTTTGCGGTATACCCAGTGGGAAATACAATGGCGGTAGGGCGGTCAAAGAAAGCAGTCAGTTCCTGCTCTAACATTAAGTGAGCACTGTAGCTACCATTCGCCATGCGCGAACCCGTTGTACCGGTCCCCTGGGCGGCTAACGCAGCCTGCCCATCGGCAATCGCCTGCGCATCGAAAGTCAGGCCAAGGTAGTTATTTGTCCCTGCCAGGACAATTTTCTGGTTACCAATCCGTCCTTCGGTCGCGGAGTAAATCTCATCAATGCAGGTACCAAAGGGATTTAGGCCAGAAGTCTGGAATTGCTCACGATCGTTGGCAAGCCGTGAAAATTTATCATACAGGCCCATTCGTTGCCTCCAGGCGAGGGAGTAGTGCGTTCAGCAACTGCTCTGGCGTTCTGACATCAAGTAATATATTGATAGGAATAGAAATATCCAATTCATCTTCTAACATCATCAGCAGATCCAGGACCCTGATGGACTCCAGGCCAAGATCATTGACGAGATCACTATCAGGTTTGATTTCTAATCCGCCTTCGACGAGACCTTGTAAGCAAGTAAGAATATAATCCATTACAGCGTCGCGATTTAGCATAAGAACTTTGGCAAACCTCTAATTAAGATAATTAAAATAGACCTTCACGCAGCGCGCGCTCCAAACTGACCTTGGGAAACCAATTAATACTCTCGGATAAGCGATGATTGCTCGCAGACCAGTCCGGATAGGTTAATTCACGTATTTTGTTGTGCGTCAGCATGGGTTCTTTCTTTGCCAAACGGCTCAACAAAATGCTGATGTCTGCCATGATATTCAGCAGAGGCAGCGGGATCCCCAGTAGCCGTACGGGGCCATTACGCACCGCGGCACCTATTTCCCGTAAGCGCCGCCAGCTATAACCACCGGCTATCCCATCGCATAATTCATAAGTCTGCGCCTGGGGACGTTCGGCTAATAACCATTGACTCACTGCTTCAGCTAAATCGCTCACATGCAGGAAAGTCAGCTTGGCTTCCGGCGAACCCAACCGGGGGAGGATGCCGCGTAGCAGCCAGCTAAATATCGGTTTAAGCTCTTTATCACCGGGCCCGTAAACTGCGGTCGGACGAAAAATGCCCAGTGAAATGTCCGTGGCCATGGTCATTAACCGTTGTTCGGCAATATGTTTTGAATTCGCGTACCAAGACAGCTCAGGATGGCGGGCAGCAAGGGAAGAGATAAACAAGAAACGCTTACAACTGCCACTTTGTCTCGCCGCCTGCATCAGGTGCAGGCTGCCGCTAACGTTGCAATGGGTAAAGGTTTCTTCGGTCTGCCCACGGACCTGTCCCGCACAGTGAACCACGAATTCCGCGTTACGAACCAACTCGCTGAGAGAGTCCCGATCTTCCAGAGCCCCCTGGATCCAGGTCAGGTTATCGGTCGACGTTTTACCGGTACGCCGGGTTAGGGCCCGCACGGTAAAACCCTGCGAAAGCAGGTTCTGCACGACGTGTTGGCCAATAAAACCCGTGGCGCCAGTAATGGCAACGGTGCCGATCATTGCGCAAAACCTGCCAACTGATGCATCGGCGGACAGATTGATGCGCTTAGCCAACGCTTCTTGGCTTCGGCGCGGGCCGGTTTCCCCGAAGATGTACGAGGAATGCTATGGGGTGGCAGCAGTTCAATATCCACCGCAATGCCGAATTCGCTTTGTATGCGTGCGCTCAGCGTATGGACGATTTGCTCTCGCCGCTCTTCAGCACTGACCCGGCACTGGATTTGCAGAATAATTCTGGCGCCGTCAGCGTGCTCTTCCGTGACGAAGGCAATGGCATCACCTGAGCGGATTTCAGGCTCGGATTCCGCGACATATTCAATATCCTGAGGCCAAATATTCCGGCCCCGAATAATGATCAAATCCTTCTTGCGGCCGGTGACGTAAAGATACCCATCCAGCAAATACCCCAGGTCACCGGTATCCATCCAACCCGTCGCCTGAATTTTTTGCTGCGATGCATCATCACGAAAATATCCATTCATCAGGCTGGGGCCGGAGATAAAAATACGGCCGACCTGCCGCTCTGGCTGGGGGAGCCCGGTTTCATTTCTAATTTCGATACGATGGCCTGGAAGCGCCTTGCCGCAATTGACAAACGTTGATGTGGCACGCGTTTTTTTGCCCGGAGCTACCGCTTTGCCCTCGTATTCCAAAATCTCGCGGTCGACTGCGTTGATTGGTGCGCCAGAGGCTTCGTCATAAAAACTTACCGCAAGGGTATTCTCGGCCAAACCATAACAGGGCATGAGTGCCTTGCTGTCAAAGTTGAGGTGGCTAAAGTGCTCACCAAACTGATTGAGTAACTCTGCCGGAATAGGCTCCGCCCCCACGCCAGCAACCCGCCAACTGGAAAGATCCAACCCGGTCAGCTCTTTGTTGTGGCTGTAACGTAAGCACAAATCGTAACCAAACGGAGGAGCGACGGACACCGTACCGCGATTTTTGGCAATCAGTTTTAACCATTGCATTGGTCGCATTGCAAAATCTTGCGTGCGCAGATAGTCAACCGACAACTGGGTCGCCACGGGGGTGAGCAGGAAACCGACCAACCCCATATCGTGATAGAAGGGCAACCAGGAGACGCAGCGATCGCCTGCACGTAATTTGATGCCGTCATGACTGATAGCACGCAGGTTAGCCATAACGGCACGTTGGGTAATTATGACTCCGCGCGGAAAGCGAGTGCTACCCGATGTATATTGGAGATAGGCAATGTCGTCGGATGACGGCGCTTGCAGTTCAATATCCCGCTCAGGCAATGCGTTAAAATCTGCGTTGCTAAGAATATGTGCCGGTGGTGTATCCAGAGCCGCCGAGCTAATCAACGGCACCCATTCTTCACCGCTGATAATGGCTGCAGGTTTACAGCTATTGATCAGACCCTGAAGCTTGATGGTATAGGACTCACGCTGTCCGACCCCCATAGGAATGGCCAGGGGCACAGCAACCAGGCCGGCATATTGGCAGGCAAAGAACGCCTCGACGAAACCCGCACTGGTTTCCGCGATAAGCGCAACGCGATCGCCTTTGTTGAGATTCAGTGATAACAGACGTCGTGCACCCGCTGCCGCCCGCTGTTTCAGCGTACGATATTCCAGTACGGCCACGAGCTGATTACGACGATCGTAAAAATTCATTCCTGTACTGCCCTGCGCTGCATAATCTAAAGCCTCCACCAACGTGGGGAAATCTGCATAACGCATGGGAAGAGAATGAGTTGAGCTTGTTTCAGACATAGACAAATTAGCCATAGATTAAAATCACCAAAAAGACAAAAGGCTATTGGCGTGAGAGTTAGCGTTTTACAATGAAAATGCTTTGAATATATCTGTTATTCAATCATTTTCTTTCATTCTACAAATAGCGCATGCGATGGTTAATAACCACCATGTCTACTCTGAACTAAAGATGAGAGATTGGTTGTCGATATTCCATGTCTATTTCACGTGAGGATCATGCCCAGCGAACGGTGGATGTACGGGCTGTTATCATTGGCTCCGGATATCATGGCCCTTTGGTCGACAACCTTCATCCAATGTCTGTCGTCGACACATTTTTGGATGGGAATAATCGCCGGTTTATATGATCTGACCTTGCGCATGGTTATCTCCGTACTTAAACATATCATAAACAGTATCCGGAAGACGTCGAAAAGTGAAAGCCTCATTTAGTCGGAAGGATAGAAAGAGCATTTAATGGTAAAATATGACAATGCTTCCCCAGACTAGAATTAGTAAACTAAAAACGGTAATTTTTTCTCGCCAGAAATAGCACTAAATAATAAAAGGAGTGGTTTCCTTAGCGTTTGCACGTCCCTGTCAGGTAGCTCTTTGGATAAAGAACAGCAACAGCCAGGGTAAACTCTGGCCGGGTAACATCTTTTTTGACTTTAGACATTAATTAAATTTTCTTATCTCTTATAGGAATAAGACATCGTCAATAATGGATCCCCGGTCAGAAAATATCACTGGCGTAATAGTGATTTCATTTGATTATGTTATTAAATTTTAAGGTTATTTATGATTCGCATTGAGACTGTCCTGGATAAGCGTGATCTTAAGGCATTTATCGATTTTCCCTCCTCACTCTATCGCAATGATCCTAGCTGGATTACTCCCTTGTATGTAGAGCGTGAAGAGCATCTTTCCAAGAAGAACCCTGGCACTGAACATATAGAATGGCAGGCATGGGTAGCCAAAAAAGAGGGGAAGGTCGTTGGGCGGATAACCGCTCAAATTGATTCCTTACACCGCGAACGCTATGGCGAAGATACCGGCCATTTTGGCATGATCGATGCTATCGATGATCCGGAGGTTTTTAGAGCGTTATTTACCGCAGCGGAAGATTGGTTGAAGTCAAAAGGTGCATTAAAAATCACCGGGCCATTTAGCCTTAATATCAATCAGGAAAGCGGATTATTGGTTGAAGGTTTTGATACCCCGCCGTCAGCCCTGATGACACACGCCAAACCTTACTATGCCACCAATTTAGAGCGCCAGGGATATACACAAGGCATAGATTTATTGGCTTATTGGATGAAACGAACTGACCTGAATTTCTCGCCTTCATTAACCAAAATGATGGCGCAGGCAGGTAAAAAGGTGACCCTTCGCCGCCTCAATCGCAAACGTTTTAACGAGGAAATGCAGGTACTTCGCGAAATTTTTAACTCAGGTTGGCAAGATAACTGGGGCTTTGTCCCCTTTACCGAGCATGAGTTCGCCACCATGGGGGACCAGTTGAAGTTTCTGGTCCCTGACGACATGATTTATATTGCTGAAGTAGATTCAGTCCCTTGTGCCTTCATTGTGGGGCTGCCCAATATCAATGAGGCTATAGCCGATCTGAACGGGCGTTTATTGCCCTTTGGCTGGGCGAAGCTGTTATGGCGTCTGAAAGTGAGTGGCGTACGTACTGCCAGAGTCCCTCTGATGGGGGTTCGCCAAGAGTATCAATTTAGCCGGATAGGGCCGATTATCGCGTTGTTACTTATTGAGGCGTTACGTAACCCTTTTGCGAAGCGCAATATCGATGCATTAGAGATGTCATGGATCCTGGAGTCCAATAGCGGTATGCGTACGATCCTGGAGCGAATTGGGGCAGTGCCTTACAAGCGCTATCGTTTATACGAAAAGCAACTCTAACTCGTCTGATAGGTACGCTCAAGATGATGCAATACGTGCTGTGGTCAGAGGACATCCATGGCCGAAATTCCTTTTTTGTCGTTTGTGACTCAACGTTGCCGGATTAACCCTGTTACCAGGGGGATTGTTTTATTTTATTAATCATTTAACCAATAACTACCGGTGCGTTATTTATTGGTTTTATAAATCACCCTGATTTTTATAAGAGTAAATACATGTCATTTGAAAAGAAAAAAGGAATAAGACGCTTAACCAGTAGCATAAAAAACTCATTGGACGGTTTTGTTGATGCCGTTATCACAGAGGACGCTTTTCGTCAGTTACTCATTATTAACTTAATCTTACTGATAGTTACATTTGTTATAGATATTACAAAAATGGAAAGGCTGTTATTGATTTCAAGTTGCTTCCTTTTACTGGTTGTTGAGTTGCTCAACACTGCGATTGAGAGCGTCGTCGATCGCATTTCTCTGGATATACATCCCTTATCGAAGCGAGCCAAGGATTTAGGCGGTGCGGCACAGTTGGTCACGGTTATTATGACAATAGCCCTTTGGCTGGTCGTGTTATTTTGATCACCAATCGCACCGTGCGCCGATATTCCCTGCGCAACATGCAAGAATTTGAAAGACCGTACCAACAACGAAAAGTGTTCTTTGCCGTTGATTTGAATTGCTATCCAAGACGCCCGTTATCCGTCGGCTTGCAGTATTTCATCGCTCGCCTAAGCTGATGTTAACCATCTTTTATTTAAGGGTAATCGCTATGCTTAGGGTGTTAGGTACTTCAGTTTTGGGCGCTATGGCCCTGGTCTTTCTCGTGGGTTGCCAGCAAACGGCGCATAAGCCACCAACGGCACTGCAAGCGCAGTTGGATCAGCTTTCTACCCTGTTGGCGGGCAGTCATTTCCTGCGGCAAAACTGTGGTCGTGCGGATATTCCAGATGATGTCAAACTGCAACGCACCGCGATGCGCGTGGCAGAGCATCGCGGCTGGGATACGAAGGCGGCGGGCTATCAGCAGTTGCCGGCACTGGCTCAGGCACGCTACCTGGCCGTGTTGGAGGATCGTCAGTTGCTGACGGACAAATGTGCCGTGATGAACAATCGCACCGCAAACTTTATTGCCGCAGCCAAGTCCGATCAGGAAGACTACATGGAGTAGCCTATGCCTGGCTGAGGTGGGCGCGGTATACGGCTCCGCCCCAGCCATTTTCCTAATCCACAGCGCATTGGCAAAAAATTCTTTGCAGGATAAGCATCTGTCACTCATTATTTGAAATGTTGTTTCACTTTTATCCCATGAGCCGATCTTGAACTTATATGCTGCCCTGCGTCAGCGTGTGGAAAACACGCCCTGGTACCCCAAACGCAAAAGCTACCGCGTCCTGTTTTGGCGTGAGATCACACCGCTGGCGGTGCCGATCTTTATGGAGAACGCCTGCGTCCTGCTGATGGGGGTGCTGAGTACTTTTCTGGTGAGCTGGATTGGCAAGGAGGCGATGGCCGGAGTGGGGCTGGCAGACAGCTTCAACATGGTGATTATCTCTTTCTTTGCCGCGGTGGATCTGGGCACCACGGTGGTGGTGGCCTTCAGCCTCGGCAAACGGGATCGCAAAAGAGCCCGTTCGGCGGCCCGTCAGTCGCTGGTGTTGATGACGCTGGTGGCTCTGGTGCTGGCTGTGGGCATCCATTTGGCGGGCGAGCAGATTATTAATGTGATTGCCGGTGCCGCCACGCCGGAGGTGAAGGCGCTGGCGCTTTCTTACCTGCAAACCACTGTCTGGAGCTACCCGGCGGCAGCCATTGCACTGATTGGCAGTGGGGCGCTGCGCGGTGCCGGGAATACCAAAATCCCGCTGTTGATCAACGGCGGCATGAATATCCTGAATATCATCATCAGCAGCATCCTGATTTACGGCATGTTGGGCTGGCATGGCCTGGGCTTTGTCGGGGCTGGACTGGGGCTGACCATTTCCCGCTATATCGGTGCGATAGCGATTATTTATGTGCTGATGATCGGCTTTAACCCGGCGTTGCACATCACGCTGAAAAGTTATTTTAGCCCGTTAAAGCTGACGATCCTGTGGGAAGTGCTGGGGATCGGCATTCCCGCCAGCATCGAGTCGGTGTTGTTCAACGGCGGTAAATTGCTGACGCAAATGTTTGTCGCCGGCATGGGCACCAACGTTATCGCCGGCAATTTTATCGCTTTCTCTATCGCCTCCTTGATTAACCTGCCGGGCAACGCCCTGGGGTCGGCGTCGACCATTATTGTCGGCAAACGTCTGGGGAAAGGGCAGATAGCCCAGGCGGAAAGGCAGTTGCGTCATATCTTCTGGTTGGCGACCATTGGCCTGACGGCGCTCGCCTGGGGTACCGCACCGCTGGCTGGGGTGTTCGCCTCATTTTATAGCCAGCAAGATGACGTGAAGGAAGTGGTGAAGGTGCTGGTCTGGCTCAACGCCGCCTTTATGCCCATTTGGGCCGCTTCATGGGTGTTGCCCGCCGGTTTGAAAGGCGCGCGTGACGCCCGGTTCGCCATGTGGGTGTCGATGCTGGGTATGTGGGGCTGCCGCGTGGTGGCCGGCTATACGCTGGGTATCCTGCTGGGAATGGGCGTGGTCGGGGTCTGGCTGGGCATGTTTATGGATTGGGCGGTGCGCGGTGCGTTGTTCTACTGGCGAATGGTCAGCGGGCGCTGGCTGTGGAAGTACCCGCGGATAAAATCGAAAGTCGCTGAGGAAAAGGCTCTGGTGAAGTGATCATTCCGCGTCCACCGGCATTAGCGGGCAGTGCTCCTGCCGCCATTTGGCCGGTGAGATACCGTGGACCTGCTTGAAGGCTTTGGAAAAGTGCAGCTGGTTTTCATAACCGACCGAAATTCCCACCACTTTGATCGCCGTCTGGCTGTTGCGTAACAGACTGGTGGCGAGCGTCATGCGGAAGTTAAGCAAATATTCCTTTGGCCCAATACCGTATGCCCCTTTGAACAAGCGGCACAGATAACTGCGGTTGATATTGCAGTAGGCGGCCAGGCGCGCAATGGTCAGCTGTTCGTGGTAGCGGTTTTCAATCAGCTTGACCGCTTTGTGCAGATGCTGCGCCTTGTCCCTGGGGTGTTCCTCGCTGCCTTGTAATCTATGGTCGATCAGCGCCGAAAAAAACAGGTAGCTCAGGCCGAGCGTTTTCAGGCGGTGTTCATCGTCATGAGTGACCAGTCGCCGCAGGTAGCGCAGGGCCTGGGGCGTCTCATCCGAGGGGCGGGCGCGATAAATCGGGAACTGGCGACTCAGGTGGCACTCTTCGAAAAGCTTGCCGGCCATCAGCCCGTCGACTTCCAGCCACATGTAATGCCAGGGATCTTTTTTATCGGCGCAATAGGTGGTCACGTCGTGTGGGTGGATCAAAAAACCTTCTCCGGC
The DNA here is from genome assembly GCF_002607755.1 of Serratia sp. BW106. Taxonomy (NCBI): domain Bacteria; kingdom Pseudomonadati; phylum Pseudomonadota; class Gammaproteobacteria; order Enterobacterales; family Yersiniaceae; genus Serratia; species Serratia sp. BW106. Next base: position 185,014 of record NZ_MCGS01000030.1, on the reverse strand, counting down.
CACCACCGGAAATGCACCGTATTCGCTGTGCAGCACCCCGGTGCCGCTTATCACATAATGAAATAAATAGTGCTGGCGTACGGCGGGGCCAAAGCTATGCCCTTTGTCACAGTTCTCCTCACCATATTGGTACAGGTTCAGCTCAATATTGTCGGTGCGGCTTAGGGTAAAACTCTTGTGCATCAGTTATTGTCCTGGTTTTCTTACCCACTGTAGCAGTGTAGTTGCCGTATAAGGGTTGGGGTACCACCAAATCCAGACCTGGCTCACAGTTTTTGCGCTGCGTCATTTTTCGCCATAATGAGGTCACATTCATCCATATCTCGCTTCGGCATTGCAGGGTAATTTCAGCCTATCGAAAACCAGTGCAGCGGAGAAATACGATGATTAAAGTAACTTTTATGGGCGCGGGCAGCACCATCTTCGCCAAGAACGTCCTCGGCGATATCATGGCGACCCCGGCATTGAAAGAAGTGGATATCGCGCTGTACGACATAGACAGCGCCCGTCTCAACGAATCTTTCGCCATGCTGAGCAATATCAACCGCAATATTAACGCCGGCAGGGCGAAAATCACCCCTTATCTCGGGGTGGAAAATCGCCGCACGGCATTGAAAAATGCCAATTATGTGGTGAATGCCATCCAGGTCGGCGGTTACGATCCTTGCACCATCACCGATTTCACCATTGCCAAAAAGTACGGCCTGCAACAGACCATTGCCGATACCCTGGGGATAGGCGGGATCTTCCGCGCACTGCGCACCCTGCCGGTGATGTTTGATTTCGCCCGGGATATTGAAGCGGTATGCCCGGATGCCTGGCTGCTGAACTACACCAACCCGATGGCAGCCTTAACCGGCGGCATGCTGCGTCATACCGGCGTGAAAACCGTGGGGTTGTGTCACAGCGTTCAGGTCTGCGCAGAGACGCTGCTGAAAAGCGTGGATATGCCTACCGATGACGTGCAGTTCCATATCGCGGGCATCAACCATATGGCCTGGCTGCTGGATGTTCGCCGTCATGGCGAGGATCTGTACCCGGAAATCAAGCGCCGCGCCAACGCGCTGCAGGGCAAGCATGATGATATGGTGCGCCATGAAATCATGAAAACCTTTGGCTATTACGTCACTGAGTCTTCCGAGCATAATGCCGAGTACATGCCTTACTGGATTAAGCGCAATTATCCGGAATTGATTGAGCGCTTTAACATCCCGCTGGATGAGTATCCGCGCCGCTGCATTGAACAGATCGACCAATGGCAACAGCGCAAGCTGGCGCTGACGAATGACGCTACCCTGACGCATACCCGCACGCATGAGTATGCGTCCTATATTATCGAAGCGATGGAAACCGATCGCCCGTACAAGATTGGCGGCAATGTGCTCAATACCGGTTTAATTACCAACTTGCCTGCCGAGGCCTGTGTCGAAGTGCCTTGCCTGGTGGATGGGCAGGGGATCTCGCCATGCTATGTCGGGCATTTACCGGAGCAACTGGCGGCGCTCAACCGCACCAATATCAATACCCAACTGCTGACGATTGAAGCAGCGGTAACCCATAAACGTGAGGCCATATACCACGCGGCGCTGTTGGATCCGCATACGTCTGCCGAGCTTTCGATTGATGATATTCGCAAGCTTTGCGATGAACTGATTGAGGCTCACGGTAACTGGCTTCCCGCCTACCGTTGATCGCTGAACTGACTGTATTACCTCCTCAAAACGCACAAGGCGCGGGGCTTCCTGCGCCGTCATAAATGGGATGGTGAGCCATGTTT
>NZ_MCGS01000030.1:182860-183127 GCF_002607755.1 Serratia sp. BW106 | reverse complement strand
GCTCGATCAGCAGCAAACCGGCCTGGTATTCGCCAGCATGGCGCTGTTTGCCCTGGTGTTCCAGCCGATCTTTGGTTTTGTCACCGACAAGTTTGGCCTGAAGAAACACCTGCTGTGGATGATCATTTTCCTGCTGCTGTTTCTGGCGCCGCTGTTTATTTATGTCTTTTCGCCGCTGCTGAAAACCAACTTTGTGCTCGGGGCGCTGCTGTGCGGTATTTATCTGGGGCTGGTGTGCAGCGGGGGTTCGCCGGCGATTGAAGCTTA
>NZ_MCGS01000030.1:182289-182726 GCF_002607755.1 Serratia sp. BW106 | reverse complement strand
CGTCGAGCTTTGCACTGGTACTGGCCGGTCTGCTGTATATGTTCAAACCGGAGCAAAATAACACGCTGGCGGTGGCGGACGGATTAGCGCTTAACCATAAACCCGTCAAGTTGAAAGCGGCGCTGAGCCTGCTGAAAATGCGAAAATTTTGGTGCCTGGTGATGTATATCGTTGGGGTAGCCTGCGTGTACGACGTGTTCGATCAGCAGTTCGCCAACTTCTTCACTTCGTTTTTCAGCGACCGACATGCGGGGACCCAGGCGTTTGGCTATGTGACCACGCTGGGTGAGTTTCTTAACGCTTTTATCATGTTCTTTGCGCCGTTGATCATCAACCGTATTGGCGGCAAGAACGCGCTGCTGATTGCCGGGGTGATTATGTCGGTGCGGATTATCGGTTCTTCGCAGGCAGATTCGGTGACCGCGGTGATCTTCCTC